>NZ_LFVU01000002.1 GCF_001047375.1 Clostridium cylindrosporum DSM 605 | reverse complement strand
AAGTGATGATGGCAAAGAGGATACACCCGTTCCCATTCCGAACACGAAGGTTAAGCTCTTTAACGCCGATAGTACTAGTCTGGAGACGGACTGGGAGGGTAGGAAGTCGCTTCGTAACATGCGGATGTGGCGGAATTGGCAGACGCGCTAGACTTAGGATCTAGTGTCCATGACGTGGGGGTTCAAGTCCCTCCATCCGCACCAAAAAAAGACACCAAATATATGGTGTCTTTTTTTATGCCCTTTTTTATTAAGATACCCAAACATCTACTTTAAAAAGTATTATGTTTGGGCAATTGAATGAGTTCAATACTAAAAATTATTTCTTTACTACATGAAAATTATCTTCTATCAGTAACCAGTTTTGTGGGAAAGAAAGTCCAAGCTTCCAATAGCTAATTCCTCGTAAACCTAATTCTTTTATAAGATTAAACTTTGCTTGAATAGACCTTGCATCTTCAAACCATACTATATGCTGTTTAGAAGCTTTATCTGTATAATTGAAGTAAGGCGCCTCTGCTTTATAGTCATATTTAATTTCAACATTGTTTTCTGATGCTATTTCAATTGCACGTTGAGGGCTTAATGACTTTGCATATTCTCCTCCAGGAACATAGGGAAGTGTCCAATCATATCCATATAAGTTCTGTCCCATCATAATTTTATTAGCAGGTATTTCTGTTAAAGCATATTCAATAACTTTTCTAACTGGACCGATTGGAGATACAGGCATTGGGGGACCAGCACTATATCCCCATTCATAAGTCATTATGACAACAAAATCTGCAATTTCTCCATGAGCTTTATAGTCGTGGGCTTCATACCAAGCACCTACTTGAGTAGCACTTGTTTTTGGTGCCAATGCCGTAGACATTAGAATACCTTCAGAAGATAATCTTGCCTTTGTCTTCCTTAAAAAATTGTTATAATCTTCTTTTAAGTTAGGAGGCAAAAACTCTAAATCAAAATGTACATCTCTAAAATTATACTGTCTTGCTGTTGCAATGATATTATGAATTAAACGATTTTGTATTTCTGCATCTGTTAAAATTATCCTTCCTAATTCTGCACTAAATTGTCCTTTCTCAATATTAGTAACTGCCATGACTAAGATTGTGTTATTCTCTCTTGCTATTGCCTGAAAATTATCTAGAGGAGGAGCTTTTAATGTTCCATCTCTTTGAATCTGGAAGTTAAATGGTGTAATATATGTCAAATAAGGTGCTGAATTTTTAGCTGCCTCCTCTAATGTGGGGCTAACGATACCACCTGTTGGTTCAATATATGCATTTATTTCTGCTTTTCTTCTAGGTTTTTTAGGAATATATAGCTTAAATCCGATTTGAAGTTCTTGAGTAACTGAAATTCTATTGATTTGTGCAAGTTCCTGATAACTTAATCCAAATCGATTAGCGATTTTGTATAGAGTATCTTCCGGTTGAACCCAATAGTACATTCCAATGATAGGAATTACTAATGTTTGTCCAACTACTAAATCATTAGGATTTGGAACTTCATTAGTTGTTACAATTTCTGAAACTGTAGAATTATATATTCTAGCAATTTCAAATATTGATTCCCCTGGCTTTACAACATGAATCTGCATAAAATCCCCTTCTTATTAAAAAAATTATTCATTATTATTATATGGCCTAGAAAGAAAAGTGTACTATTATATTATTTCTGCTATAAGTTAATTGTATATGTAGAGCAAGGAAGAAATTAAAGTCAATAAAGAATCCTCCTAGGAACAATATCCTAGGAGGATTCTTTAGAATTTGTATATTTATTATTAATAAAAGTTTTTTAACAAGTTTTAAGGTGTTTAAGCAGATTGTTTCTTAACAAATAACCAAGAAATAGAGAAACTTATAAAAGCTAACAACATTGTAATAGAAAATATAGTGTGAACACCAGAAAATAAGTTTGTCTGTGAAGCAGCAGCCCTATGAATGCTAATATTAAATATTACTCCAAATAGAGCTGCGCCAAGGGTCTGACTAAAGGTATTAATGAAAGTGTTTAGTGAAATAGCTATTCCCCTTTTATTATTTGTAACTGCATTTTGAATAAATAACATAAGTATAGGAGTTGTTATTCCCATACCTACTCCAAGAAGTCCCATGACTATATAAATTAAAAACTCTTTAGATGAAGGATTCATGGAGAATAATAAAAATGAGGCAAATGATAATATAAAAGTTCCTATTATCACAATATATTTTGGCTTAATTTTTCCAACTATTTGCCCTGAAAAAATTGAAGCAATTGTCCAACATACAGGCAGTGGCATTAGCATGATTCCAGCCTGTGTAGCACTTTTATTCCAGATTTCTTGAGTCCATATAGGCAAGTATGCTATAACACTAATAAGAATTCCACCTAAAAATAATGTTAAAAAATATACAGTACTTAGGTTGAAATTTTTAAAAAGGTTAAATGGAATTAGTGGCTCAGGAGAGCGTTTTTCAATAAAAATAAATACAAAAAACAATACTAATGAGGAAATAAATAGTCCAATAAGAAGAGGGTTGTTCCAATCTTGATTTTGACTACCTGATAGTAAAGAATATAAAAGTGCAATTATACTAAGGGAAAAAGTTATAGCCCCAGGGTAATCAATATAGTGTTTCTCTTTCTTTAAATTTTCATGATATTGTCTCATTAGTATGAAAAGAGACAGTATTCCAAATGGAAGATTTATAAAAAATATATAGTGCCAAGAAAGGGCATCTACTAAAAAACCACCAAGAAGTGGTCCTATAACTCCTGATATTCCCCATACAGCACTAATCCAGCCTTGTGCTTTAACCCTTTCTTGTTGTTCGGTATGTAAATCTCCTATAATTGTCATTGTAATAGGCATTATAGCTCCAGCACCAATTCCTTGAATCGCTCTAAATATTATAAGTTGAGACATATTACCAGCAAGTCCACATAGGGTAGATCCAATTAAAAAGGTTATAGTCCCAAACATAATTACATTTTTACGACCAAATAAATCGGCAAGCTTTCCATATATAGGGGTAGATACTGCAGTAGTTAGCATATAAATAGCGTATATCCAGCTTACAAGCTCTATTCCAGAAAGACTATTTGCAATACTTGGTATTGCAGTACTTACAATGGTTGCTTCCATAGCTGATAAGGATGTAACGAGCATAAGTGATATCATAATCCATTTTTTCATTAAAAGTTCCTCGCTTTCTATGTATATAACATTAATAATTTTCTCTTTGTGTAGTTCAGACTATTATACTTTTTAATATGAAGTATTGGGTAAATAACTACAAAAGTAACTTCTTTATTAAACCATAATTTTATAATAATAAAAAGGGTATTTATATATAGAATAAAAATTATTTATTCAAATGGAAGATAGTTCAAACTGTGATATAATTTTATAGATATTAAGTCAAGATTAAGTAGCATAAAGGCAGGTGAAAAATATGGTTAAAGGTGATATATCACTAGACATAGGAAGTAGTATTAGAATAAGTGGAGTTAGGTATAAAGTAGAAGGGTGTATATTGTTTGAGGATTCAGATGGGACAAGCTGGGCTGAATATAAAATAAAGTCTAGGAGTTTTCAAACTCTATGGCTAAGCGTTGATAATATTAATGATGAATATGCAGTATATAGTGAAGAATCATACAGCGAAGAGTTCATAGAAAAAAACATTAATGATAAGGGCTATGAAAAGCTAGAATCTAATTCGGCTATAGTATTAGATTATGAAGGAAATGTAGACGTAGATGTAGGGGAGAAAGTTTTCTATATAGAATATGAAAATGAAGTAGAGGAGTTATTAATTTCTATTGAAGAATGGAATGGGGAGAAGGAATATTCTAAAGGATATTATATAAATAAAAACAATATTGAGAAGTTAGACGAAAGTAACAGTAATGATACATCTACACTATATTGGGTTGATAAAATTAAAGGTCATAAATTAAATAAGGTGATTTTAGGGGCATTTGTTTTAGTAATTATTTTAATAACGGTATTTTATGGAACGAGTAATCCAAATAATAGTTTATCAACCAGAATAGCACTAATTGATAATTTTCAATATGAAACCTCTATAACTTCAGATTTAGATAAGGACATAAAGGCAGATGTATATTCTACTGAAAAAACAATAGAAGAGGCAGCTATGCAAATTATTGATGAGCTTCAAGGATCTATTGAGGATGTTCAAGAAAATGAAGAAGATGGTGCAGTGGCTATTATCACATCTGATGAGATTGCTATAGTTTATAAAGGTGAGGATTCAAAGACACGGATACAAGTAAGTTCAAGAGAATACGCATATGCAAGTAGAAATACCCTTTATATGGGTAGCGATATAAGTAGTCACTACTATAGAAGCTACTATTATACTAAGGGATATACTAAGGATATAAGAAGATATAAAAATCTTAGAAATAGTTATAGTGATTATAAAGGCGCTAAGATTACACCTAGTAATAGCAATAAGTATAAAACTTACTCTGATAGTATTAGACAAAGTAGTGTTAATTCAAGGTCGTCATCGGGAGATGGAATAAGTTCTGGTAAGTAAAAAGGAGGATTTGATAAATGCAAGATATATTAATTACGATAATGTATTGTGGAATAGGAATAGTGTTAATGATTTTAGGAACCTTTTTAGTTGATTTAGTTATACCATGTCACTTTCCAACAGAAATAAAAAACAGAAATGTTGCAGTAGGCTATATAACAGCAGGAATATATATAGGAATAGGAGTAATCCTAAAAAGCGCAATAATATCTCCAGACATTTCAGGAGCGGCTACTACCTTATTAGATGGGGTAAGGGGAACAATAATATATTTCTTCATTGGAGTTGGTATATGTATTCTAGGGTACTTAGCAATTCTTACAATGAATAAAAAGTATAACCTAAATAAGGAGATTGAAAGTGGTAATCCTGCAGCTGGACTTATGGTTATGGGATTATTTATAGGATTATCAATTGTAATAAGTGGGGCTATTTATTAGACTATATAGGTGAAATAAATGAGTGATGTTAAAAAATTTGATTATAAGCTGTTAATGTTAACAACTTTAATAATTTCAGGATGTTCAATTATTTATGAGGTATTGATTAGTGCAGTTAGTTCATTTTTAGTTGGAGATAGTATAAAACAATTTTCTATAACAATAGGATTATATATGAGTGCTATGGGTCTTGGCTCATATTTATCTAAGCATATTAAAAGAAGGCTTTTTGATTGGTTTGTTTCTGTAGAAATAGGTGTAGGAATACTAGGAGGAATAAGTACATTAGTTCTTTTTCTTTCGAATATTTATATTGAAAGCTATGAGTTAATAATGTACATAGAGATAATACTTATAGGTACCTTAGTAGGGCTTGAGATTCCTCTGTTAACTAGAATAATAGAGGATAATACCAAGAACCTTAGAATAACTCTGTCTACAATATTTAGCTTCGACTATATAGGTGGGTTAATTGGGTCTATAGCTTTTCCATTGTTTTTACTTCCTAAATTCGGTTATTTCACAACTGCATTTTTGGTAGGAGCTTTAAATATAATTGTTTCACTTATTATAATTTATAGATATAGTGAATACATAGACAATATTAGAAGTTTTAAACTAGTTTCTATTATAATACTTATACTAATGCTTTGTGGAACAATTTTTTCTGATAATATAGCAAAGTCTATTGAGGGTAGGCTTTATAGAGATAAGGTTATTTTGTCGGAGCAAACAAAGTATCAAAATATAGTACTTACAAAGCATAAGGATGACTTAAGATTATTTATAAATGGGAATATACAGTTTTCTGCTAGTGATGAGTATAGATACCATGAAACTTTGGTGCATATTCCAATGAATGTAGCTAAAAACGCTAAAAAGGTTCTTATACTAGGTGGTGGTGATGGACTTGCCCTTCGAGAGATATTAAAGTATCCAAAGGTAGAGAAAGTCACATTAGTTGACCTAGATAAAGAAATGGTTAAGCTAGGTAAAACTAATAGGCATATAGTAAAGCTTAATGAAAACTCTTTAAGTAGTAGTAAGCTAAGAATTGTAAATGATGATGCATTTAAGTTTATTGAAAATTCTAAAGAAGTCTATGATGTAATAATAGTAGATTTACCCGACCCTAATAATGAAAGTTTAAACAAATTATACACAAACGTATTTTACAGATTATGTGGAAATAGTTTAGCTTCTACAGGGGCAATGGCTATCCAGTCAACAAGTCCATATTATGCTAAAGAGGCTTATTGGTGCATTAATAAGACTTTAGAAGAGGAAGGGTTTAATGTTATTCCTTATCACGTTGAAGTACCTACCTTTGGGGATTGGGGTTTTCAGTTAGTTACTAAGTACCCTATAAATATTAAGAATATTAAAGTAGGTATAGAAACAAGATTTTTAAATGATGAAAGTATAGATAGGCTATTTAAGTTTAGTAAAGATGAAATAGTCATCAAGGGTAGTCTTAGTACAAATACCTTAGTAAAACCACATTTATTAAAGTATTATTTAGATGCAGTAAATGTATGGAGATAAAAATGTTTTATATAAAATTTATTATTTGTATATTATTTTTAATTTATAAAAGTGTGAATTCAATTAGAATTTTGCACTTTTTCTTTTTAAAGATATATAAAACTTATGAGGTGTATTGTATTTTAGAGGAAGTCAACAGATAATATTGCAGCAGTTAAAAGTGTTATTTTATAAAAATATTTTTGATAAAAACTATACAAAAGGATAATGCTATAAGATGAATATAGTTTTAGCCTAAGGTTTTAATGGCTAAGATATAACAAGTAAAGAAGATCAAGAGGAAGTTATGAAGAAAATTTTTAATAGTTTTATAACCTTGGTGGAATATAATTTTAGTACATTAATTTTAATAACTATTTTGAAGCTAATAGTGATTTTAGTAGTTTTATGTGTTGAGTCAAAAGTTTTTTATATGCACAGTACTACTTTTTTTAATAATGAGTTTTTCTATAAGCCTAAGGTAACAGCTCATAGGGCCTCAGCTGCAATAGCCCCAGAGAATACTTTAGCCGGATTTAAAGAGTCATTTCTTAGTGGGGCAGAGTACATAGAAATTGATATTCAAGAGACAAAGGATGGGGAGTTGATTCTTCTTCATGATTCAAATTTCAAAAGAACAACGGGAATAGATAAAAATGTTTGGGAAGTTAATTATGATGAGGTAAAAACCTATGATGCAGGAAGTCACTTTAGTCCTAGTTTTACTGGAGAAAAAATACCTACTCTCAAAGAAGTAATTAAATTTTCTAAGGATAAAACAAAATTGATCATAGAAATGAAACACGACAATAATATAAATAGCAATATAGAAGAAAAAGTTGTTAATTTAGTAAAAACAAATAAAATAGAAAACCAATGTATAATAGCATCTTCGAATAAAGAGATATTAAGAAGAGTAAAAGAACTAGACTCCAAGATAGTAACCTGTTTTATGACAAAGGTTACATATAGCAAGTTTTATGATTTAGATTATATTGATATATACGGTATTGAATCAAACTTTGTAAATAAGAATGTTGTTAATAATATTCATGAAAGAGGAAAACAAGTTTTTGTATGGACTATTAATGAGCAGAGTTTAATTAAGAAAATGATTGATTTAAAGGTGGATAGTATAATTACTGATAATCCTTACATGGTTAAGGATATAATTTATCCGCAGAAGAATAAATTTATGAACATATTAGCTAATTATTTGTTTCCTTAAATTTTAAATGACTATACATTTTAATATAATAGTGGGAATCTTGCCAAAGCTCCTATATGAGATTGAAATAACTTTATTCTCATGTAGGAGTTTTAATCATTAACTTACTAAAATATGATTGAATGTTTTTTATATTTATAATATAAGGCTCTTAATATCTATATAAAAAATAAGAAAAATAGGCTAGTATATTAATTAGGGCATTTTATTAATTTAAGACAGAAAGGAAGCGTTAATAAATGATTAGTAGAACTAAAATGGGAGTAATATATGCTACACTTTCCTATCTCTTATGGGGTATATTACCGTTATATTGGAAGGCAATAAATAACGTAGCACCATTTGAGATTCTTGCCAATAGAATATTCTGGGCATTTATATTTGTTGGAATACTATTAATGAGAAATGGTCAATTGAAGGAACTTATAGAGGTTATTAAAAATAAAAGAAGCTTATTATTTATATCACTTTCAGCTGCTATGGTAACTGTTAATTGGGGATTATATATTTGGGCTGTTAATTCAAATCACATAGTAGAGTCTAGCCTTGGTTATTATATGAATCCTTTAATAGTTGTATTTTTTGGAGTTATATTTTTGAAGGAAAAGCTTACAAAGGGTCAGATAGCTGCACTTATTTTGGCAACAACAGGAGTATTAGTTCTAACATTCCAATATGGTAAGGTCCCATGGATTTCAATTGCCTTAGCAGTTACCTTTGCTCTATATGGACTGTTAAAAAAGCTTACTAATGCTGGTTCAATGGTTTCCCTTGGAATAGAAACAGCACTTGTTACACCCTTCGCCTTAATATACATAATAACAAGACAGATTAATGGGATTGGGGCATTTGGGAATATTACAGCTTTTCAAACAATACTTTTAGTTTGTTCAGGAATTGTTACAGCAACACCTTTAATTTTATTTGCAAAGGGTGCTAAGAGAATTCCCCTTTCTACTCTTGGATTTATTCAGTATATTTCTCCTACTATGAGTTTATTATTAGGCATATTTTTATTTCATGAAAAGTTTACTATAGTTCACCTAATAAGCTTTGGATTTATATGGCTTTCACTTCTAGTATATTCTATATCAGAAACAAAGTTTGTAAAGAAGGAAAAGAAAGGTGATATAGTATCGTAATCCATATTATATCTTTTGATAAATATATGCAGAAATAATAAAAGCTAAAGCAACGAATACAATTGCTTTAGCTTTTAGTTTTAAATATATTTAATTTATAGTATATTTCAGTAAAGTTTAGCTTAAAATTATTAAGGTTTCATGTTTATCCAACTATCGAAATAATGTACCGCAAAACCATTAAAGGATGGATTAGTATTATAGTTTAAGTAAACTCTATTTAATTCGTTGTACATATAACTTTCTCCCTCTTCGAAGAAAGTAACAAAAGTAGTATCAGGTAGGCTTCCAGTTTCAACAGCAATAGTTGCTTTTACATTATATTTTTTACACAAGTTCATTTCGACTTCAGCAATTTTATTAATTCCATTATCTCCAGTGGCAATGTCCCTATATGCCATAATTGTAACACTCTTTATATTTTTAAATATCCATTCAGCAAGATTTCCATTACCATAGCTAGTATTATACTTTATCTGATTAAACCAAAATGGAATATCTATACCTAGATTTAAATTTAGTTTTTTACAAGCATTTTTTGATCTTAGAAGAAGATCTTGATATTTTGATATTATTTTATTTTGGTTTGTAGCATACTCCTCATTTCCATATGGTTCTACATCAAGATGAACACCTTTAAATCTTTCGTTTAATGATGAAGCTTTTTGATATCTACTAAGCCAATTGAAAAATCTCCCTTGAAGAATTCCGCCATCATCTGACACCCAAGTTGGAGCTCCATCTAAAGCTTCTACAACTATATTATTCATAGCTGCTTTTCTTATAAAGTTTTTGTAATACATATAATCTAAATTATAATCAATTTGAAGATAAAGAGTATTAACTCTTTTCTTTACTAGAAAGTTTATTATATCCTCTGAGTTGTTTACTATTTCAGAGGTGTTCCATAACCAAGTAGAAAAGCCTACATTATTTGGAATAGAATTACCGGTTTGAATAGTTTCTGCTTTAACTATACTTGTTGGTATGATAAGAATTGTGATCAATAAAGTAATAGAAAAAATTTTTGCAAATTTCATAATAACCTCTCCTTTATACTGAAAAGCTCAAGAGGCTCCTATATGGAGTCCTGGTAACCTGGCAGCCATAGGGTTATTACCCCTTAGGTCCATAGCTTTGCGTCTTTGCCTTTCGACAAATTTGCCTTTTTCAGAATTATTAATATTTGTTTTATTATACCAAAAAATTATACAGAAAGTAATAAGACTTTTAATTTTATTATAATAGATTATAATTGTATATATATGTATAAGAATTAGTGTTTTAAGGAGTAGAATTTAATGAGTGTAAAAGTATATTATTTTTCATCTACAGGTAATAGTCTATACGTAGCCAAGAGAATTTGTGAGGATTTATGCGAGGGAGAAGTTTTTTCAGCTTCCAAGTTACTAAAGGACAAGCAGTTTGATATAAATGCAGATGTAGTAGGGTTTATATATCCCATACATGTGGGATCAGTGCCTATAGTTTTAGAGGAGTTTTTAAGTAAGGTGAATATAGAAGGAAATCCTTATATTTTCTCAGTAGGTGTTACTGGTGGCGGAGGAGCTAATATGAGCTTTAGACATATTAATAAGCTTTTAAATGGCAAAAATAAGATTTCAAATTATTTCACTATCAAATACGTATCTAATTATATAAGAGCTGGAAGAAGTGCTACTCCTGAAAGAGTAGGGGAATCTATAAAGAAAAATGAACCTATTATATCAGAGATAGCTATAAGTATTAAAAATAGAGAAGTTAAGCCTTTAGGTGGAAGACTCGGTATTCATTTTGCCCTATATAATATGTGGAAAGATTTATATAAAAGCAAAGATAAGAACTTTAATGTTAATGACAAGTGTGTATCCTGTGATATATGTAGTAGAGTATGCCCTAGTAATAATATTGTATTAGTAAATGGAAAGCCTACTTGGAATAAAAAATGTAGTGATTGCTTGGCATGTATAAACCTATGTCCTAAAGAAGCAATAAACATAGGAAAGAAAACAGTGAAGAAAGAAAGGTATAAGCACCCTAGCATAGATATTAATGAATTGATATAAAAGAAAAGTGTATTTACGTAAATAACTTTCACTAATGCATTCCCATCAGTGAAAAGAAATGTTATTATATAAGTTGTAGTATAATTTAATATATTTTGTAGTGCTAGGGGTGCCTTTTGGCTGAGAGAAGTAAAAAACTTTAACCCTTTGAACCTGATACGGATAACACCGACGGAGGGAAGCTGTTTGGAATGAATGTTTTTAATGCACTATTTTTAATAGTGCATTTTTGTTTTAAGGGAATGTTTTGGAGGAAATATGTTTATTGATGCACATAATCATTTAGACTTTTATGGTAATAACCTAAGCTATGTCCTAGATATGATAAGGGAAAATTCAATTAAAACCCTTGCCTGTTCTATGGATGAAGCAAGCTATTTATTTACAAGAGAGTTAAGCAAGGAAAATGAATATATAATCCCATGCTTTGGCATACATCCTTGGAAAGCATATGAAAACCATAAAGAACTAGATAGATTCGATGAATATATAAGAGAGTCAAGGGTAATAGGTGAGATAGGTCTTGATTATTATTGGGTGCTAGAGAAAGAAAGATATCCTTATATGGTTAAGGTATTTAAATATTTTCTAGCAAAAGCTGGAGAATATAATAAGCTCACTAATATACATACTAAAGGTGCAGAGATAGAAATACTTGAATTTTTAAGAAAGTATAGCTTAAGAAATCCTATAATTCATTGGTATAGTGGTCCTATGGATGTATTTAGAAAGCTTCTAGATTATGGATGTTATTTCACAATAAGTGTTGATATTGAAAGTTCAGAGTTAACTAAGGAGATAGTTGAAGCTCTTCCACTAGATAGAATTCTTACAGAAACAGATGGACCAAACGCCTTAGAGTGGGTAAATGGCAAGTATGGATATCCAGTGGAAGTTAAAAATATAGTAAAGCAAATTTCATTAATAAAGGGAATTCATTATGATGAGGTTAAAGATGAAATTTTAAATAATTTTAATATAATAATGGATGATTATTAAAGGGAGGTGAAACAGATGAGTAAAATAAATGTAAGTCTTCAAGTAGTTCCTGCTGTTCCAGAGGAGAGAGTATATCCTGTAGTTGATAAGGTTATTGAATATATTGCATCAACTGGTGTAAAATATGTGGTTGGCCCAATGGAAACAACTATGGAGGGGGACTTAGATACCCTTTTAGAGATCGTGAAAAAGGCTCAACACATATGTGTTGAGGAAGGTGCTTCAAGGGTAGTTTCAGTTGTAAAGATAGATTACAAAAGTGAAGGCGTGACTATTGATGAAAAGATTGGAAAGTATACAAAATAGGCTTTATCCTATAGCTACAGTAATTACTATTATTCTGCTCTGGCAGGGTATTGTAGTTTTTGAGCATATACCACAGTACATTCTTCCTTCTCCAGTTAATATAGTTGACACTCTTATTAAGGACTTTCCTATAATAGCAGGTCATACGAAAATAACATTATATGAGTCCTTTATAGGATTTGTAGTATCTATTTTATTGTCCTTTATGTTAGCTGTAGTAATGGATAATTTTAATGTAGTAAAGAAATCAATATACCCAATTTTAGTAATATCCCAGACTATACCTACCATAGCAATTGCTCCCTTGTTTATAATATGGTTTGGGTTTGGAATATTACCTAAGATTATAGTTGTTATAATGGTATGTTTCTTCCCGATAGTTATAAGTTTAGTAGATGGTTTTGAGAAAATTGATAGGGATTACATAAATCTATTTTCAACTATAAAGGCATCAAGGCTACAAGCTTTTTATCATTTAAAGCTTCCATATGCAATGGTGAACCTATTTTCAGGTCTTAAAATTGCTGCGACTTATATGATAATGTCTGCTGTTATAGGGGAATGGCTTGGAGGAGATAAGGGTATAGGTGTTTATATGGTCAGAGCGAAAAGTGCATATGCTTTAGATAAGGTATTTGCATCAATATTGGTAATAGTATTTATTACTATTTTGATAATCTATGCTATAGATTTCCTAGGAAAAAAACTAATTCATTGGAAGTAAGAGGTGAAGGACATATGAAAAAAAATAGGTTTTTATCTTTAGTAGTTGCACTAACAATATCTGCTCTTGTAATGAGTGGATGTTCAGTAGATAAGAAAGATGAGAATAAGGAATCAAAACAATTAGAAAAGACAACTGTTGTACTTGACTGGACACCAAATACGAATCATACAGGTCTATATGTAGCCTTAGAAAAGGGATACTATAAAGCTGAGGGATTAGATGTTCAAATAGTTCAGCCATCAGAAGGTGGAACAGGAACTCTTATAGCTACAGGTAAAGGTGACTTTGGAGTAAGTTACCAAGAAGATGTAACATATGCATTAACAGGGGATCAGCCCCTTCCAATAAAGGCAATTGCTACAGTTATTCAGCATAATACTTCTGGATTTGCGTCTCTTAAGAGTAAAAACATTAAAAATGTTAAGGATTTTGAAGGCAAAACCTACGGAGGATGGGGGTCACCATCTGAGGAAGCAGTTTTAAAGGCTGTTATGGAGAAAAGTGGAGCAGATTATAAAAAGCTTAAGAACATTAGTATAGGAAACGATGATTTCTTCGCTGCTACGAAAAAGAATATAGATATTGCATGGATTTTTGAAGGTTGGACAGGAATTGAGGCAAAGATAAAAGATATTGATTTAAACTATATAGCGGTTAAGGATTTAGACCCAGCACTTGATTATTACACACCAATATTAATTACAAATAATAAGGTTATAAAGGAAAATCCAGAAAAGGTTAGAAAGTTCCTAAAGGCAACACAAGAGGGATATGAATATGCTATAAAGAATCCAGAGGAAAGTGCAAAGATTCTTCTAAAATATGCTCCAGAAATTAATGAAAAACTAGCTGTTGATAGTCAAAAGTATTTAGCAAATCAATATATAGCAGATGCACCTAAATGGGGAGCTATGAAAGCAGAAGTATGGAGTAATTATGCTAAGTTTCTAAAGGACAAGGGAATAATTAAGAAGGATCTAAAGGCTGAAGATGCATTTACAAATGAATTCTTACCAAAATAAAGATCAAAGCTTTTTAATTAGTTTAAGGAATATTAATAAAAGCTTTGATGATAAAAGGATTCTAAAAGATATTTCCATAAATATAGCTAAAGGAGAGTTTGTTTCTATTTTAGGACCAAGTGGCTGTGGTAAAAGTACAATATTTAATATTATAACAGGCCTTGAAAAACAAGATTCAGGTGACCTTTTAGTAAGTGGAGATATTGGCTATATGCAGCAAAAAGACCTACTACTACCCTGGAAAAGTATTATAGAAAATGTTGTATTGCCATTAGATATAAAAGGTAAGAATAAAAAGGAGTCAAGACAGAGAGCCAAAAGTTATATGGAGATGATGGGACTTGAAGGATATGGAGAAAAGTATCCATATCAGCTTTCAGGAGGAATGAAACAAAGAGCAAGTTTTCTTAGAACATTTCTATCAACAGATGAGATAATGCTTTTAGATGAGCCCTTTGGTGCCCTTGATTCAATCACAAAGAGCAAAATGCAAAAATGGCTTTTAGAAATGAAGAATTCCTTAAACACTACAATACTTTTTATAACACATGATATTGAAGAAGCTATATTCTTATCAGATAGAATATACGTAATGGACTCAAGGCCTGGAATAATTAAAGAAGAGATATACTTAGATTTCTTTAAGGAATATAAGGAAAAAAGACTTCTTTCCAAGGAACTTTTAAATATAAAAGAAGATATTTTACGCATTTTTTAATAAGTAGTTATTGATAGAGTAGATTTAGAATTTTAAATCTACTCTATTATTTTATTATAGTAGCATATAACTTATAAACCTTAAGTTACCTGTGCTAAATTTAACTCAGAAATAAAAATTATAAATCTTATATGATAAAATGTAATTATTAAATTTGTGTAATGAAAGTAGGATGAAATATGGTAGATAACCAGTATAATAAAGATTACTCAGAGGATTCATTATTTAAAAAGATAAAATCAGTATTATCAAAGGCTAAAGTCTCAGTGGTTTATGGAGCTTTATTATTGTTTTACTCACTGAAGGACCCTGATGTACCTAAGAAAGCTAAGACAACAATTATAGGTGCTTTGGGATACTTTATAGTACCCACTGATTTAATGGCGGATATAGTACCAGTTGTAGGATTTGGAGATGATTTAACTGCGATAATTTCAGCACTAAGTATAATAGCTATCTATATATCTCCAGAAACTAAAAATAGAGCTAAGGAGAAAACTAAAGAGTTATTTAATAATGCTTTAGAGGATGATTTTAAAGAAATTGATGACAAAATATAGTAAGTAGCTAAAAAGTCAATTAAATGTATAAGTTTTAGGACTAAAATACTATTAGTAATAATATTTAATATTAGTGATGTTTATTATTATTAATAGGAGGATTTGAATGATAGATAAAAAGAAGATTTATGATGATATATTTCATAATCCTAAATACAAAAATATATCTTATCATGAAATGGAAACTCTTTATAAAAATGCTTTAATAGGTGTATATGATGATAGTGTAATTCCAGAGCCTAAGGTTAAAATAAAATATGCTTATTCACCTAAAAATGCAGTTGATTATGCAATGAAATATGCACTGAATTATAATCCGAACTATCCGCATTATGCCGGTATAGGGGGAGATTGTGCTAACTTTGTTTCTCAGGCATTATATGCAGGTGGAAAGCCAATGATTGGTAGAGATGCAACTAGTCTCAAAAGCTGGTTTTGTAGGTCAAGAAATAAATGGGATGTTAAGTTAATATCATCTACATGGAGAGGTGCAAGTGCCTTTGCGCTATATTGGAGAGCAAATGCAAATGCATTTAAAGACTTCGGTAGTTCTTATTTTGAGAATTTAGAATCCTTTAGAGAAATATACAATTATGGCGTAAGAGGTGACGCATTATCACTACTTGATTCCTACGGGAAAGCTTATCATACCTTAATAATTGTAGACTATGATAATGGAGATTTGATATGTGCTTCACATTCATATGATTCAAATAATAGGTCTCTACTTGCTGCTGAGCCAGAAGGAGGAGTAAGGATTTATAGAATGAGTTAATAGGAAGTTGTATTATGTTTCATACTTGAAAGCAATTATAAGGAAGGTACAGGTTAGTATAAGTATGAGAAGAACTATCATAAATGTTAAAGGAATAGTTCAAGGAGTAGGTTTTAGACCATTTATATATAGATCTGCAATAAAAAATAGCCTGAAGGGTTTTGTATATAATAACTTAAGTGGATTATATATAGATATTGAAGGGAAAGAATCGGATATCAATGAGTTTTTATATAATCTAAAATATAATCATCCTCATTTAGCTAAAATTAATAACATTACTACTAGAGATAAGAAACCAATGTATTATAAAGATTTTCAGATAAGAGAAAGTAAGAGCATAGATCAAGAGGTTACTTTAATATCACCTGATATTGTTACATGTAATGTAATAAGTGCATAGAGGACATAAAAGACAAGCAAAATAAGAGATATGAATATGCTTTTACAAATTGTACCGACTGTGGGCATAGATTTTCTATTATAAAATCTACGCCCTGTGATAGAGATAAAACAACAATGCAAAGTTTTAAAATGTACAGTGAATGTAAATTAGAGTATTTAAACATATTAAACAAAAGATTTCATGCACAACCTAATTCATGTCCAGGTTGTGGGCCAAGTATATGGATGTTAAATTCAAATGGGAAAAAGGTAGATATAAAAAATATATACCATGTAATGATGGTGGCCTTTCTTTAGGACAAATTATGATAGGCAAAGAAAATATCATAAGTTTTAGTTAAATAAATAATTTTATTAGTCAAGTAGTAGAGTTTTGAGTATTGGTAAAGGTTTTAAATTTATACCAATACTTTTTATATTTTAAAGAAATCTTCATACAATCTTTAAATAAAAGTATTAGTATTATATAAGTAAAAGTATAAAATCGAGAATTCCATATATTTTTAGGTGTTATTATAATACATAGGGAGGAAAATATATGAGCAATATTTTAATAATTGAAGATGAGAAAAGTGTTTCAGAGGTATTAAAAGCCTACCTAGAGAAGGAAGGGTATAAGGTTTGTTGCACTACAAAGGGATTAAAAGGTATAGAAATCTTTAAGTCAATGGATTTTAGCCTTATTATTCTTGATTTAATGTTACCAGATATTAGTGGAGAAGAAGTATGTAAAAAAATTAGACAATTTTCAAATGTTCATATTTTTATGCTAACAGCTAAGGCATCACTTAATGATAGAATAGAAGGGTTAAATATAGGTTCAGATGAATACTTGGTTAAGCCATTTAGTCCAAGGGAACTAACAGCAAGGGTTAATGCTCTTTTTAGAAGATTAAATACAAAGGCAACTAATTTGGACTTACTTTTTTACGATGAAAGATTAAGTGTTGATTACGATAAAAGAGAGGTAAAAGTAAATGGAGAAGAGGTTTCATTTACACCAAATGAATTCGATATTTTGTATGTGCTTATATCAAATAAAGGAAAGGTTTTATCAAGGGAACAATTAATAAATAAAGTATTTGGTATAGATTTTGATGGATATGATAGGACCATTGATGTACACATAAAAAATATTCGTAAAAAGATAGAGTTAGACACTAAAAATCCAAAATACATTGTTACTGTTATGAAAGTAGGTTATAAATTTGGTGGTGAGAATTAATTGCAAACGATAAGAAAAAGGTTAGGTATTTTATTTGTTATTTGTTCTATTGCAGCAATATTATTAATTACACTATTTGTAAATATAACAGTGAATAATAAATTTGATCAATATATGAAGGATATACAAAATAAAAGATATGAAAGAATTGTATCCTATTTTCAGGAGGTATATAGAAGAGAAGGTAAGTGGAGTAAAAATTCAGGTATTGAGTTAATGCACGAGGCGTATATGAGTAATTACTGTTTAACTTTATTAGACAGTAGCAAAAAGTTTATATGGGGAATGAATCCTAGTGAGATTAAAAGCAAATTACATGTAAATACCATGCTAACAAAAGAGAAAGGAATTTATACTTCTAATAGGTTTGAAATTAAGGTTAATGAGAAGTTAGTTGGATATGTAGAAATAGGTCAGTATTCACCTATATTGTTAACTAAAGAAGATATGCACTTTAAAAGATCAATAAATGAAAGTATAGTTATTAGTGGGATAATAGCGCTCATTATTATAACTGCTATAAGCCTTTACTTTTCAAAGCAATTTTCAACTCCAATTATGGAAGTTGCAAATATGTTCGTTAGATTATCAAAGGGGAACTTTGATACAAAGTCAATTTCAGAAAGTAATATTGAGGAGTTGGAGAATTTAAGAAAAAGTATAAATATACTAGCTGAAAAATTAAGATATCAAGATATGATTAGAAAAAGATTAGTTTCTGATATATCTCATGAAATAAGAACACCATTAAATGTATTACAGAATAACTTAGAAGCTATGATAGATGGTATTTTTCCTGTTACTGCAGAAAGGTTAAGTTATCTTAATGAAGAAGTTATAAGATTTGGTAAATTATTAAGTAATCTAAATACTTTAAAAGAATTCGAGTGTGAAAGTATAAAGCTTAACTTTGAATTAATTAATTTAGATGAGTTACTGGAAGATATATGTAAGGATTTCTATGTAGAGGCAAACAATAAAAACATTAAGCTAGACTACTGTATAGAGCCGAAGGAAAAATATCTTATAACTGGTGATAAGGATAAGTTAAAACAAGTGTTTATTAATTTAATATCTAATGCCATTAAGTTTACTGAACTAAATGGTAAGGTGTCAATTAATATTTATAGTCATAATAAGAATGTTATTGTGGAAATAAAAGATAGCGGTGTAGGAATAAAAAAGGAAGACCTACCTTTCATATTTGAGAGACTTTATAGAGGTGACAAAAGTAGAAATGAAATTGAAGGCAGTGGAATAGGATTAACTATTGTAAAAAATATATTACAGTTTCATTATGCAAATATTGATGTGGAAAGTGATGAGGGGGAAGGTACTATTTTTAGGATTTACTTTATAAAGAGTTAAATGTATAAACGATATAAAGAGTATTGGTAATAATTATTTCCAATACTCTTTATATCGTTTACTTATTTTTTGCTACTTCTAATACAGCAGCTTGATGTTCAGGATCCTTTTTCCCATCTTTGTGTCTTGTACTATTTAAAAAATGAATATCAAAGTGTCCATCCATACCATTTTTTTTGATAACATCTAGATTTTTACCTTTTCCGTAGCCCTGTGAACGATTATTAATTACCGAGTATGCTGGTGAAGAGTCTAATCCTGCATGAGGCATAGCACTCATAGAAGCAGAATACTTTTTATCATCTATTGTTAGAATTACTGGTCTTCTTGCCCATGAAAATCCATTCCATATACTCTTTATTATTTTTGTATCCTTTGTAGTGAGGGCTTCAGCATCAGCATGATTTGTACCCATAGTTCTCTCTACCATGAAAATTTTTCCAGTTTCTATATCAGTAACTAAAGCTGTAGTTCCAACTGAAAAAATAGTTCGTCCACTTTTCCACCAGTCTACAAGTAATGGACTAGAAGAATGGTTAGCTTGTTTTTTATTTGAAGGCTTTACCGCTACAGTTTTCTTATTATTTAATGACTTTTTTAAATCAGGTTTTACTTGCTGCTTTTTAGTATCTGCATGTGCAAAAGCTAGGCTAGATGAAAGAGATGGTTCAAGTCTATTTTTGTACATAAATAATGTTTCTGATGATAAAGTTATTAAAATCATTATCAAAAGGTAAGTAAAATGTTTTTTGTTCATGTGGTTCCTCCTCAAAGCCTATAAAGTCAGTTATCAGGTTCAGGACGAAGAGTTTATTATATAAATGTGACTCGACCTAAAAGAATATTCTCAGATGTAAAGATACTAGGCTTATTTCTAGTTATTTATCAATTCTTTATTGATTTAAACACATTATACCTAAAAACTATGTAGATAATATAAAGAAGTATAAATTATTTTTTATTGTTTAATTAATTATTAGCTTCAAAGAATTTATTTCGAATGTCCTCAAGGTTAGTAGTTTTTAGGTTATCAACTACTTCAATTATACCTAAGGCTCCATTATCCTTTAAAATTGCATAAGAACCAGATTTTTTCGGAATAAATTCTACTTCATTTACACCTTTCTTTGCTTTAAACTTAGAAACCGTATCACCAGTAATTGCATCTGTAATACTATATTCTCCTTCAGCATTATCAAAATTACTTAAATCAAAGGTTAATTTAGTTTTTTTACTGTTACCTGTTACAATTACTAAAGGTTGTAGTTCATATCCTTTACCTATAAACTCTCCAAAATAATCTTTATCAAGGCTTGAAACTTTATTAATTAAAGTTTTAGTTGGAGCCTTTGTTAAATCATCGCCATAAATACTAGTTTGGCTTTGACTTTGTTCTTCAGAATTTTCATCTAATGGAGTTGCACAGCAACTAGGACCTGTGCTAGGTGCAGGAAGTGATGGATCTGGGGTTGATGTATCTACAGAATCAAGATTATCTACGACTTTTATTACACCACTTATCATACCCATCCAACAGCTAAAGTTTATATCCTTATCACCAGGTGTAAACTCTATAATATTTTCACCCTTTTTTATTTTAAGTTCTTTGTTTATAGCTTGTGCTACAAGGGCATTGTTACAAGAATTAAGTTCTTCACCATTAATTATCCACTTAACAGGTATCCCCTTTTGAACGTAGAAGGCATTAGGTGTATATCCATTATTATTAGCAGTCATTGTTATTATCTGAACACCATCCTGTAGAGTTGCTTTAGCAACATTTGCATTATCTGAAGTGCTTGGATTTATACCAAGTAGACTTTTTGTAGTACTTGCAACTGCTGTTAGTGGATTAACATTTATTCCAGCAAGTGCGAAGCCTCTATTTCCCATTATTAATCCAAGAACTATGATAAGAACACCACTTAATTTTAGTATTTTTTTAGTGTATCCTTTAGCTAAAATTCCTGATAGTGCACCAAAGGTTAACATTAAAGGAACCGTTCCTAAAGAAAATACGAACATTGCGATGGCACCTTTAAGTGCACTTCCTGTTCCTAAAGCAAAAAGTTGCATAGTTTGAAGTGGACCACATGGCATAAGACCATTTAAAATACCTACAATAAATGGAGAACTAGACTTACCTTTAGCTTTGCATACGGAACTAGGTAGTTTTATACTGATCTTTCTAAAAGCCTTAAATCCTGCCATGTTTAGTCCCATAATAATCATAAAAATAGCAGCTAGTATTTGCATAATTGCTTTAGCAGTAATAGAAAGTGAAAATACTGAGCCTATGGCACCAATTAAACCACCTAAAATAGTATAGGATATTACTCTTCCAAAATTATATAAAAGAGCAGGCTCAATTGCTTGGAATTTATTTTTGCTCTCCTTTGATATAGTCTGTGAAAGCATAATTCCACCACACATACCAACGCAGTGTATTGATGTAAGAACCCCTACAACAAATAGTACAGCGTAGGAAGCGTTAGTAAGTTTTTCCTCCATATCAAAGCCGCTAGTTTTTAAACCAAAAAGTACAATAGCTGCAACAACTATAAGAATTCCCATGAATTTGTAATCATTTGATCTCTGAGTACTGTATCCAGATCTTTTTATAGCAGATTTAATCATATTAAGATTACATAATTTATCATCATATTCAATTTCAGCAAATTCTTCACTATAACTTACTTTGACAGAAATTACCCCGTCTAATTTTTTCAAAGCTCTTTCAACTCGATTCTCACAAGAGGTACAAGTCATTTCATATACTTTGATTTTTTCTCTTCTAACACTCATAAACTCACTCCTAATATGTATTTACAAGATAAAGTATATAAAACAGATATGTTGATTTTATGAAGATTTAATAAAGGATTTCATTTCTTCAATATTCATTGCTCCAATTTTTTTATATATAATATTACCTTCCTTATCAATAAAAAATGAAGTTGGTATAGAAGTGATATTATATTTTATGGCTACATCCTTATTAGAATCTAGTAAAACATTAAAGTTAAACTTGTTTTCATCTATAAAGGATTTTACTGTTTCTTTATCTTCCCCTATATCAATAGCCAAAATAACTAGATCAGAATCTTTTGTTTCCTGGTAAAGCTTTTCAATATCAGGCATTTCAGATCTGCAAGGTGGACACCAAGTGGCCCAAAAGTTTATTAATACATGTTTGCCTTTTAAAGTACTTAATGAAACTTCTTTACCATTTAAATCTTTTAGTTTAAAATCTATAGCCTTTGTCTTTACAAAAGTATTCTGCTTTTTATCAGCGCTATTAAGTGCATAGTTCTGAACAGAAGAATTACTATTATTCATGTCAGGGTTTTGCAGAGAATTATTTTTATTTTTGTTATAATTTAATACAGTATAAATACTTACCCCGAAAAGTATTACTATTAATAACATTAGAATAACTTTTTTCATAAAAAGTTGAACCTCCACTTTTAAAAATTAATAAAATTTAAGTATCTACTTAAAATGCTAAGAGAATTGGTAAATGTCATAATTCCCATGATAATTAATAACAAGCCACTAATTAAAGAAATAGCTGACATATATTTTAAAAATCTGTTTTTATACTTTATAAAGTTTTCTATTGCTAATGCAGTTAAAGTAAAAGGTACAGCAACTCCTATTGAGTACACACTTAATAATAGGACACCTTTATATATGGTATCTAAGCTACTTGCATAAATTAATATAGAAGATAAAATAGGCCCAACACATGGAGTCCAACCAAATGCAAATGTCATTCCCATAATTAAAGAGCTAAATTTTTTACCTATTAAGTTAAATGATGAAAATCTCTTCTCATAATAAAATAACTTAATTTTAAATATACCCATAGTATGTAATCCAAAAACTATCATTAACAACCCACTAACTTTTCTAAAGAGATTTTGATTCTTAATCAATATGTTACCTAATGTAGTAATTGAAGCACCCATAAGGATAAATATAATAGAAAAGCCTAAAACAAAACCTAAAGATTTATATAGAATAGATAGTTTTTTGCTCTTATTATCCATATCCTTAATGGCACTTCCTGTAATATAACCTATATATGCAGGCACTAATGGGAGTACACATGGAGATAAAAAAGAGAGTAAACCAGCACAGAAAGCTAATATTAAAGTAATATCATTCAAGATTTAAGTCACCTCCATTAATTAAATTTATTATAAAAAATATATATAAATTTAGCATTTATATATAAAGATGATGTGAAGATAGATTACGACTAAAATAAAGGGAGAGAATCTACATAATGTCTTCACAGGTATAAGTTATAATATAATAACAAAATATAAAGGCTAAGAGGGTCAGTGTTTAAATAAAACTTTATTATCAAAACTACTAAGGATAAAATTTCAAAATGGAGGATAAAATTAAAAAATGAGGATTATGAATAAAGTAATAATTATATTTGTTATTTTAACAGTTATAGTAGTATCAGGTTTTACATATTTACATTCTGAAAAATTTCAAACTATAAATAAAGTTGATACATATATAATGATCAATGAAAAATATTCATTAGAAGATATAGCAAATCAATTAAAAGAAAAGTCTGTTATAAAGTCAAAGGATGAATTTATAAAATATGCTAATTTATTCAGATTAGATGATAATATTAAAAAGGTTAATATTATCATAGAACGAGATGATAGTTATTGGGAGTTAATTTCTAAGCTAAAATCAGGAAAATCTGACTTTAATTCAGTTACTATACCTGAGGGATTAACATTTTATCAGATAGCAGAAAAGTTAGAATATGAAACTAAAGTTAAAAAAGAAGATTTCTTAAAGATAAAGTCAAATGAGATACATTCTAATAACTTAATTTCAAAAAATTCAAATAATTATTATGAGCTAGAAGGGTTCTTATTTCCTGATACATATTATTTACCAGTAAATGCTTCTGCAAAGAATATTACTAATTTAATGCTTAATAGATTTAAAAGCGTCTTTTCTGAAAAATATGTAAATCGTTCTAAGGAGTTAGGACTAGGTATAAGTGAAGTAATAACAATAGCATCCTTGATAGAGAAAGAAGCGGCAAATGATAATGAAAGAAGTAGAATTGCTGGTGTTATATATAATAGAATAAAAAAGGGAATGCCTCTTCAAATTGATGCAGCGGTTATATATGCAAAAACAAAAGGGAAAAGTAGTATGCAAAAGGTTACTTATGATGATTTGAAAGTTCAAAGTAAATATAACACCTACCTATATAAAGGCTTGCCCCCAGGACCTATTGCATCCCCTGGGATAATGTCCATAAAAGCTGCACTTTATCCAGAAAAACATGATTATTTATATTATGTTGCAAAGGATAAGAGCGGACATGTCTTTAGCAAAACTTATAAAGAACACTTAATTAATGTAAATAAATTTATAAAGAAGGGAAATACCTAAACAAGGTACTTCCTTTTTATATTATCACTAAGTTGATCTTTTAATAATATACTGTTTATGTATAAAGTTTTAGGAGATTAACAATGAATAATTATCTAGATAGTTGTCCTCTTACACTAAACACTACAAGAATATGTGGTGATAATCCTATTAATACAGCTATAGAGGTATCTAAGATTGGATTTTCTAACATGAAACCAAACGCTGTTATATTAGTAAACAAAGATGAGGTTTTCGATGGAATAGCAGCAAGTTCATTAGTTCACTTTCCAATCAATGCCGTTATTTTATTTACTAATGGTAACAAACTAAGTAAAGAAACATTATGTGAAATAATGAGACTATCTCCAAAGAGCTATAAAGGAATACAGGTAATTTTAGTTGGTAATGTTTCAAGAAGTGTATCAGATGAATTAAACCATCAGGGTTTTACAACACAACACATAGCTGGACGTAATCACTACGAGACTTCTTGTAAAATACCAAGTGAAAGAAAAAAATTTAAAAATATACTTGTAGTCTCCGGGGAAGATTACTCAGAGGGTATAATGACTTCTTACTGGTCTGCACATCATGGTGATCCTATTTTGTATGTTCAAAAGAATAAGATTCCAACTTGTACAAAAGAAATAATCAGAAAAATGAATGATATTAATATTTATATTATTGGTTCAACAAAAACGGTATCCAGATCAGTTGAAAAAAGTTTATCTGAGCTAAGGAATGTAAAAAATGTATGTAGAATAGATGGAGATACTCCCTATGATATTGCTATTAATTTTTCCAAATTTAAAGATGATAATACGGAATTTGGCTGGGGTAGAAATTATAGAGAAGGTCACGCATTTACCTTTGGTACGCTAAATCATCCAATGGAAACTATATCTGGAGCATTGTTTGCACATATGGGGAAGCATACACCTCTTCTTTTGATTAAAGATAATATAGTACCATTTACGGTAGAAAGATATATTAAGTCTATTAAGCCTATACATCCAAAAGACATGCCTAAACCTCCATTTATGCATGGGTATATTATTGGAGATACTTCAGATGTTAGTTACTCTACACAAGTAGCCATAGAAAGTTTACTTTCAATTGACCATGAAATGATGGATATGGAGAACAAAGATGAAATAAAGCATATGATGAATCATAGTACTAGTGAAGAGCAAAAAGATATGAAGCACCACATGGAGTAATTTAGTATATTATAAGTTTCTTCATATTTTCTTTATATAAAAAATGTAATATATAACTATACTAAATCTATGGAGGTATAGTTATGAATTGTCACAAAAATAATAAAGAAGATAATAAACATAGTTCCTTAAAACATATACTTCATATGCTTCTTTGTTGTGGTTTACCTATAGTAATTATGATTTTCCTACCAGTTATAACAAAGTATAGTTCTAGCCTAGGGGGCTTTCTTGGAAAAATAGCACCATTTATATGTCCAGTAATGATGATCTTCATGATGTATATGATGATGCGTGGTAACAACAAGAGAAGCTGTTGCAACAATTCAAAGAGTGAAAATGATACTAAGGAAATACTTTAGATTATAAGAATAAATATATTTAGGAGAGACTCATTTTAAAGTGATCTCTCCATTTTGCGTTACAATAGAATTATATTTGGTAATAATAAAAGAAGATAGAAGTTTTATTTAATACATATTATGCTAATACATTCTTAAGTTAAACTAGAAAAAAGGAGAAGCATTCATGGCATTTATGAAAGAAAAAATAAAGATTTTAATAATAGAAGATGAAGAAAGTATAGCTGAATTTATAAAAATGGGGTTAGAAGCAGAAGGATTTATGGTTTACACTCATTTTGAGGGTAACAGCGCTGCCTCAATTGCAAAAGAAATAAATCCACATATTATTATACTTGATATTATGCTTCCAGGAATGAATGGATACAAGGTATGTTCTGAGATTAAAAAACTGATAAAAACATCTATTATTATGCTTACAGCTAGAGATGATATAGATGATCGTGTTCTTGGTTTAGAACTTGGGGCTGATGATTATATGGGTAAGCCTTTTAGCTTTAAGGAGTTATTAGCTCGCATAAATACTAGATTGCGTAATTGCTTTCCTGAATTAGCTAATATAATAAGTGTAGGATTATTTCTTATAGATGATGGAGCCCATGAAATTAGCTTTCAAGGTAAAGTTTTATCTTTATCTCCTACAGAGTATAATTTGCTTAGATACTTATTAGTTAATGATGGGTTAGTATTAAGTAAGCAAACTATAATCGAAAAGGTTTGGGGGCCTGAATTTAATGGAGAAGAAAACATTGTAGAAGTATATATAAGATATTTGCGCGATAAAATTGGTGATAAGGATCATAATGTTATTCGTACTATTAGAGGGGTAGGATATAAGGTGGTAGTAGGATGATATTAAATAGATTAGATATAAGAAGTTTAAAATGGCAAGTGTTAATAAGGTCTTTTTTAATACTAATTTTTTTACTATTAATTATGGGAATTTCACAATATATGATAATGAGACAGTTTCTATATAATAATAAAGATCAGTTTTTAGAGTCAAGGATTCATAATGTTGACAAGAGTATAATAAAAGGACTAAAAACCCCTGAATTAGTGAGAGAAAAATCAAAATTCATTATACATAAAATATCTGACCGTAATATTAATGTAGTGATTATTAATGATAATGGAAAGGTTATATTAGGAGATTCCTATAAAGCACCTTATTTATCTGAAGCGGAGTATAAAGAATTAATAAATGTAAAAGGTGAGCTGAAAGAGTATCGTATAATTAAAGATAAAAATAAAAATACAAATACAAGTATAGTTAAATTTATTAAGACAGGCAATCCATATTCAAGTTCAGGATTAATCCAAGTAAGTTCTTCGACTCAATTAATACATTTTATGCTTGAACGTGCAATGTACATATACATTATTGCAGCGATTTTTATAATTTTTATAGGAGCTATAATTGGTGGTACAGTTTTAAGTCATACTTTAAAACCTTTGTATAGTGTGACTCGTACACTTAAGAAAATCACAGCAGAAAAGCTTGATATGAGGTTACCTATAGATAATGGTCAATCTGAAATAGATAGCTTATCAAAGGCTTTTAATGAAATGCTAGAGAGAATAGAAATATCCTTTGAAAAGGAACAAAAGATTAGAGAAAAAATGCAAAGATTTGTTTCAGATGCCTCCCATGAGCTTAGAACCCCACTTACATCTATACATGGTTTTGTAGAAATTTTATTAAGGGGAGCAGCTAAAAATGAGACACAATTAAAATTAGCATTAAATACAATTTTAACTGATACTGAACGTCTTACAAAGTTAGTAAATGATCTCTTGCTATTAGCTAAGCTAGATGAAGAAGTTCAAATTGAAATTACCGAAGATGATATAAAAGAAATTATAGAGGAGATTTATCCTCAGCTACAAATTATCGCTGGAGAAAGAAAAATTAATTTGAACTTAGAGGAAAATATTATACTAAGAGTAAATAAAGATCAAGTTAAACAGGTTATTTTTAATTTATTTCAAAATGCTGTGCAACATACAGATGAAAGGAAAGGAGTAATTTCAATTAACTTAACTTCAGTAGATCAGTGTTCAGATTTTCATGCATTACTTCAAGTGGAAGATAATGGAGCTGGGATTCCGAATAAAGATTTAAATGGAATTTTTGATAGATTTTTTAGAAGTGAATTTCATAGGTCTCGTAAAGAAGGAGGCTTTGGACTTGGATTATCTATTGTAAACTCAATAATAAATGCACATAGGGGAGAAATAAATATTAAAAGCGAACTTGGAAAAGGAGTTATAGTTAGTATATATCTAAGGTAGAAGATAATTTTATATAGGTTATTGAAAAGAGTCTTAGGTTTTGGCTTAAGACTCTTTATTTATTTAAAATTTATTAACTTTTTTCTCAGGTTATTTTAAGGTAATTCTAAATATACATTAAGTTTAGTTTTATATAATTTAAATTGCTGAGTTGTGATATAAAATATATAAACAAAAGGGGGAGTTATGTTTTTTTTAAAGCGCTCTAATAAACTAGTCCCAATAGTTAGAGAGTTTTATGTTCTTGGAACTATTATTAAGCTAACTGTATATGGGAAAAATGCTGAAAAGGCTATAGAAGAAGCTATAGAGAGACTACAGGAAATAGATGACAAAATGTCGGTATTTAAGAATTACAGTGATATTTCAAATGTAAATGCAAATGCTGGAATATTACCTCAGAAAGTTGATATTGACACTTACTTTGTAATTAAAAAAGCAGTTGAATATAGTGAGCTATCAGGGGGAGCCTTTGATCCAACTATAAGACCATTAATGGATTTATGGGGATTTGGTAAAGGTAAGGGACAAGTTCCCGGTAAATATATTATTAAGGAAAAGCTTAATTTTGTTAATTATAAAAATATAATTTTAAATAAAGAAGATCATACAGTAATGCTAAAAAACAAAGGACAAGCGATTGATTTTGGTGGAATTGCTAAAGGATATGCAGCGGATGAAGTTAAAAATATATTCTTAAGAAATAGTATTAAACACGCCTTAATTGACCTTGGTGGAAATCTATTTGTTCTAGGTAAAAAAATAGATAAAACCTTTTGGAATATAGGGATTCAACATCCCTTAAGAATGCGTGGAGAATATGTTGGGGTAATTAATGCTGCGAATAAATCTATAGTAACCTCAGGTAATTATGAAAGGTATTTTATGGTGGATGGGAAAAGGTTTCATCATATTCTGGATCCAAGAACAGGATATCCTTCAGAGAATGGGGTAATTAGTGCGACTATAGTATCTGATTTTTCAATAGATGGGGATGCTCTGTCTACTTGTCTCTATGTTATGGGAGCTAATGAAGGTATTAAATTTTTAGAGTCTATAGATGGTGTCGATGGAATAGTTATAACCGAGGATAAAAAGGTTTATACTACATCGAGAGTAAAGGACAACTTTAAGTTGTTAAGTGATGAATTTATATACGAAGAGTTAGGTTAGGTAGAATAGGAGTGATAATGATATGGGAAAAATACAAAAGATTAAAATAATGAGACATATTATACAAGTTATATTTTTAATTCTTTTTCCAGGTTTAATTACCTTGGCTTTTAGTGAATTAAAGCAAATTTATTTGATGATTATTAATGGAAATTTTAATATTTATAATGAATTTCCAATCTTAATAGAAGTTTTAGCAATTGTACCTATTACAATAATATTTGGAAGGTTCTTCTGTGGTTGGATTTGTGCATTTGGTTCATTTAATGACTATATTTATTTAATTTCTAATAAGTTATTTAAAATAAGGTTTAGAGTAAATGAAAAAGTAGATTCAATTTTAAAGTATTTTAAGTTTGTAGTTTTATTATTTATAGTAGTTTTTATATGGACAAGTGGCGAAAAGCTATTTGATACCTTTAGTCCATGGGATGCCTTTGCACAGATTCCACAATTCTCTGAGGCAATATCTAAATATACTATAGGTTTTATATTACTAGGATTTATAATATTAGGTGGAATGTTTGTTGAAAGATTCTTTTGTAGGTATTTATGTCCACTAGGGGCTTTTTTTGCAATAATATCTAGGTTTAGAATTTTTAAAATAAATAAGCCAACAGAAAAATGTGGAAGTTGCAAAATATGTACAAATAACTGTTCAATGGGAATTAGTCTTTATAAAATGGAGAAGGTAAAAAGTATTGAATGTATAAATTGTTTGCAATGTGTACAAGTATGCCCAAGAAAAAATGCTCAAATGAGTATTTGTAATGGGAATATTAATCCTGTAGTTGCAAGTACAGTTGCAATTACTACATTAGCAGGTGTTTATGTAGTAGCTGATAAATTAGGAAGTAAAATAGCTTCAAATAATATATCTGATGTTTCGGCTAATAACAAAGTAAATGGAAAGAAAAGTATAACGCCAAAAAAGGCTAAATATAAAGATGGAACTTATACTGGAGTTGGAGAAGGATTCAAACCAGGTCTTGAGGTTTCAGTTACAGTTAAAAATGATAAGATAACAAGTGTTGAAATAGTATCAAATAATGAAACACCAAAATTTGCTGAGAAGCCATTTGATATGGTGCCAAAAGAAATTATTAGAACACAGTCAACAAAGGTAGATGCAGTTACAGGAGCAACTATGTCAAGTAATGGAATAATGCGTGCTGTAGAAAATGCGCTACAAAAGGCTTCAAGTAGCGAAAATAAAGATAATATTTCACAGACAGCTAAATATAAAGATGGAACTTATACTGGAGTTGGGGAAGGATTTAAGCCAGGACTTGAGGTTGCAGTTACAATAAAGAAAGATAAGGTTGTAAGTATTGGTATTTTATCAAATAATGAAACACCAAAGTTTAGTAAAGAACCATTTAATGTGGTACCTAAAGAAATTATCACGACACAATCAACAAAGGTAGATGCAGTTACAGGCGCGACAATGACAAGTAATGGTATAATGTCTGCTGTAGAAGATGCAATGAAAAAAGCACAAATTAATTAAGTTAGAGAGTTTTTTAAAATAATAATCTTAAGTATTAAAAAATCGATTTTATTTTAACATACTATTATTACCTGAGAAGGGCAAAAGAGAGGAAGTGTATTATAAACACTTCCTTTTTTGTATATTAAAGGTATTGATTATTCTAATAATATTATAAATGTATTTAAGTAATATAAACTTTATTTAACTAAGGTTGCAACAGCAACAGAATAATAAGAATAATTCCTATATTATAATATATAAGAAGGAAGGAGGCGTTCTTCATGGGTTATTTTATTAACATTGAAAAAGTAAAATATATTTTAGCTAAATTATCAGAAAAGTATGAAGTTTATGCACCAAAATTACATAAAGGAGAAGGATGTTTTTCTGATACAGATGTTATTCGTTATGGAAAGATAACAGATATTGGTGAAATTGTTTATGATAAAAAGTCAGATTATTCGTATAAAGAGGTTTTACTGCCTATGTCACAAACCTTATTTTATTTTACAGAGGATGAAGTAAAGGTACCTAAGGAAGAAAAGGGAAGAATTATTTTTCTAAGAAGTTGTGATCTTCATAGTATAAAACGATTAGATGAAATTTATTTAAGAAACGGGTTTGAAGACTATTACTATAAGCGTATAAGAAACAATACAAAGTTTATATTAATGGGATGTTCAAAAACATTTGAAAATTGTTTTTGCGTTGATATGGAAACAAATAAAAGTGAGAATTATGATGCATATATAAAGGTAGAAGAAGGACAAGTATATATTGATTGTAAGTGGGAAGAGTTAGAAGAATTTTTAAAGTTATATGCTTTAGGTGAAGGAGAACAGGAGGTAGAGTATGTTAGTAGTAATGATATAAAAGTTAACATACCAAATAACCTTTCTATTAATGTTATGAATTCAGAAATGTGGAAGGAATATTCTGCACGATGTATTGCATGTGGGCGTTGCAATTTTGTATGTCCAACATGTACTTGCTTTACTACTCAAGATATATTTTATCGTGATAATGAAAATACTGGAGAGAGAAGAAGGGTATGGGCGTCTTGCCATGTAGATGGATATACAGATATGGCAGGTGGACATAGCTTTAGGCAGGATAAGGGACAAAGAATGCGTTTTAAGGTTTTACACAAGGTATATGACTATAAAAAGAGATTCGGATATCATATGTGCGTTGGATGTGGACGATGTGATGATGTTTGTCCAGAATATATATCTTTCTCAAATTGTATTAATAAATTAGAAGATGGAATGAAAGAGGTGGAGTAGATGAACAATGAATATCTTCCATTTTTATCAACAATTAAGGATATTATCAAACATACAGAAATTGAATATACATTTAGAATGGAATACACAGGAGATGTAAAACCAGGACAATTCTTTGAAGTTTCTATACCAAAGTATGGGGAAGCACCTATTTCTGTTAGTGGTATAGGTGAAGGTACTATTGATTTGACTATACGTAAGGTTGGAAAAGTAACCAATGAAATTTTTGAGAATAAAGTTGGTAGTAAACTTTTTATGAGAGGACCATATGGAAATGGGTTTGACATTCAAGATTATAAGAATAAAGAATTAATTATTATTGCAGGTGGTACAGGACTTTCACCAGTAAAAGGTGTTGTAGATTACTTCTTTGAACATAGGAATGAAGTGAAGGATATTACTCTTATAGCAGGATTTAAAGCTCCTAAGGATATACTTTTTAAGGAAGATATTAAAAGGTGGAAGGAAATAATTAATACTACCATTACTGTAGACTGTGCAGATGATTATCTTCAGTGCAATATTGGCTTAGTTACAGAATATATTCCAGGAATTAAAATTAAAAATATAGAAGATGTTTCAGCTATTGTTGTTGGTCCACCAATTATGATGAAGTTTTCTTCAATAGCCTTATTAGATAGAGGTGTTGATGAAAAAAATATATGGATTTCACAGGAGAGAAAAATGTGTTGTGGAATCGGAAAATGCGGACATTGTAAAATTGATGATACCTATGTTTGTTTAGATGGTCCAGTATTTAACTATACCAAGGGTAAAAGCCTGATTGATTAAATGGAGGGAATAAATATGGATATCAATACAAAAAAGCTTAAGAAAAATGCTTTTAGAGTATCTAAGGAAAGAGGAGTAACTGCCTCTAGAATCAGGGTTCCAGGTGGACATTGTAGTGCCAAGATTCTAGGATTAGTTCAAGAAATATCAGAAACCTATGGAAACGGAATAGTGCATATAACTACAAGACAGGGTTTTGAGATTGAAGGAATTCATATGAAAGATATGGAAGTAGTTAATGAAATGCTTCAGCCAATAATTGAAGAGTTAGAGATAAATCAAATAGATAAATCATCAGGGTATCCAGCAGCTGGAACTAGAAATATCTCAGCATGTATTGGGAATAATGTGTGTCCCTTTGCTAATTATAATACAGCAGAACTTGCGAAGAAAATGGAAAAGGAAGTATTTCCAAATGATTTACACTTTAAAATTGCTTTAACTGGTTGTCCAAATGATTGTATTAAAGCTAGAATGAATGACTTTGGAATAATTGGAATGACAGAGCCACAATATGATCAAAATAGATGTGTAAGCTGTGGTGCGTGTGTAAAGGCATGTGAAAAGATGTCTACAGGTGCACTACAAATGGATAATTACAAAGTTGTAAGAAACAAAGAAAAGTGTATAGGTTGTGGAGTTTGTATAACAAAATGTCCAACAAGAGCTTTTACAAGAAGTAAGGAAAAGTACTATAAGCTTGTTATTATGGGGAGAACAGGAAAGGTTAACCCAAGACTTGCTGAGGATTTTCTTATTTGGGTAGATGAAGAAAGTATAACAAAAGTGATATTGAACACCTATAAGTTTGTTGAAAAATACATTGATAGGGATGCACCAGGTGGAAAAGAACATATAGGATATATAATTGATAGAGTGGGATTTGATGAATATAAAAAATGGGCATTAGAGGGCATTGAGTTTGGACCAAAGGTTATTGTAAAGGATAGAATTTATTGGAGTGGAATTCACTATAAATAAAAACAATTAAAGAATTAGAACCTCCCTGTATAAATATGATAAAATAATAGTATTATTTATTTTACAGGGAGGAAAAAAAGTGTATTTAAATTCAGAGGATGTTAAATATATGGATGAAGTTGCTGAAAAGGAGTATGGTATACCTCCATTAACACTTATGGAAAATGCAGCTGTATCATGCTTAAAGCATATAGAAGGGGATAATTTTATTATTATATGTGGAGTTGGAAATAATGGAGGAGATGGTCTTGTAATAGGAAGACATCTTAAACTTAAAGGGAAAAATGTGAAGGTTTATATTCTAGGGGATATGGATTTAGCTAGTAATGCTTTTAGGACAAATTATGCCTTTATACAGTATAGTGGTATGGAAATTTATAATATTAATGATAACTTTGAAAGAGTAGAAAGTGACCTTAAAAGAGATGATTTAGTTATTATAGATTCACTATATGGAGTAGGGTTAAAGGACAAGGTTAGAGAAGATAGTGAGAAGCTAATAAATATTATTAATGCTAGTAATAATAAAGTTATATCAATTGATATCCCCTCAGGAATGGAATGTAATACAGGAGAAACTAATGGGTGCTGCATTAAGGCAAATAAAACAATAACATTTGAAGCTATGAAAGCAGCATTTAAAAATGAAGCTACACAAGAATACACAGGAGATATAATAGTAGAAAAAATTGGGATACCTAAGGAGATAATAGATAAGATAAAAAGTAATAAAAGTTATTAGAATAAAAATAATCTTGATAAGGTTTTATGTTAAAGTAAAAGTGTATATATTAAACCAGTTTCAATATAGGGGTAATTGACTGTATGTGTCGATTTACCCCTATATTTTTGTTACCTCATTTTCAAAAGCATATTGAAGGAATATTACCATTTATTGTATAATAACTATTAAGTATATAAAATACATAAATGTAAAAATAAGGGGGACAATATGAAGTTTAGGTTTAAAATTATTATACCTATGATAATATTGTTAGTGGCATCATTAAGTTTATTATCTGTTTACATTTTAATGAGAACATCTAGCTTGTTTTTTGATAACCTAGTTAAAGATGCAAATGACAATCTTACAAATGTAAAGCATATAGTTATGAATCAAGAAAAGGCTGTTGAGACTACAACAGAAACTATATCTAAAAATGCAATCCCACTGGCAAATAGTATTGCACGTATATTAAATGATAATCAAAATTTACGTTCAGTTGAATCACTAAAGAGCCTTGCAAGTAGTTTAAATGTAGAAGAGATATGTATTATAAATAAGCAAGGAGTAATAACTTATGCTAATGTACCGGAATATATTAACTTTAATTTTGCAGACTCGGAACAAACAAAGCCTTTTTTAGATATTTTAAGTGGAAAAATCGATAGTCTAGCACAGGAACCTATGCCAAAGGGGGTAGATGGTGAGTTATTTCAGTTTGTTGGAGTTAAAGGTCCAGATGGAGGAATAGTACAAGTAGGGTTCTCTCCTAAGGCTATAATAAGTATAAAAAGCACATTGAATATGGAGAATCTTCTTACTAATATGAAACTAGGTAATGATGGCAAAGCATTTGTTGTTTCAAGTGATGGTATAATACTATTCCATCCAGATAAAGCTCTAAAAGGAAAGAAGATTTCTGAAGTAAATAACGGAAAAGAATTAATTAAAGGTGAATCAGGTTCTGTAAAACATGATTATAATGGAAAAACAATGTTATACACATACCAAAAGTTTGATAATAATTATATAGTAATTGATCAAAGCTTAGATTCACTAAATTCATTTAATAATAAATTAAGAGGTATTATTATTGCTATAGTTTTATTAGTGGTTATTACTTCTTCAATAATAGTCTATATAATAATTACAAAGACAGCTATAAAACCTATAGATAAGATACTATGTGGTATAAAAAGACTTGAAGAAGGAGATCTAACTGTTGAAATAGAGCATAATTCAAGTGATGAGCTTGGAATTGTTTCAAAAAGTTTAAATACTACTATTAGTAAAATAAGAGATCTTGTATGTAGAATTCAAACATTATCTGTGCAATTAGTTGAGGATAATAGAGAAATTAGAAATCACACTAAAGTTATTACAAGTTCAAGTGATGAAATTGCTGGCGCAATAGGAGAAATAGCCTCAGGTTCTAGTGTTCAGGCTAATAGTACAACTGATACATTAGATTTAACTAATGTTTTAAATGAAAAAATAAACGTAGGAACAGTTGAACTTGAAGAAGTAGTTAAAAGTACTGATAGCATGAATGATAAAAGTCAATCAGGTAAAGATTCAATTGTGTTATTAAATAATAAACTACAAGAATCTACTAATATGGCAGATACAGTTTATAAAAATATCAATGAGCTTCTAAATATGTCAAATTCTATTGGAAATATAGTTGATACAATAAAATCAATTGCTGATCAGACTAATTTACTAGCTTTAAATGCTGCAATAGAGGCAGCTAGAGCCGGAGAACATGGAAGAGGTTTCTCAGTTGTAGCTGGACAAGTAAGTACACTTGCAGAGGAATCTGAAAAGTCATCAACAAAAATACAGAATATAGTTAGTGAAATTATAAGTCTAATAAACTTAACTACAAAAAGTGTAGAAGAGTCAAGACAAGCTATGGATGAAGCTAAGAACTCAGTAAAGGATGCCAATGTAGCCTTCGAGGGATTGAATACATCTACTTTAGAGGTTACAAATAGTGTAAGTGTTTTAAATGATAATATGAAGGAAATATCCAAGGCAAAGGATATTGTATTGTCATCTATAGAAAATATAGCGTCTATCGCCCATGAAAATGCTGCATGTGCAGAGGAGGTTAGTAGTTCAACAGAACAACAGACAACATCTATTGTAAAAACCTCTGAGCTTATAGATAAGCTGAATTCTATGAATGAGGACCTAGCAAAACTTATAAATAATTTTAAAGTATAAATATAACGAGTTAAAAAAAGAGGTGTTAAATACTACACCTCTTTTTTCTCTTTAAAACTAAAGAGAATATTTAGGCTCGAACTCTTTTGTTACTTTATGAATAATATAATTAATATAGAACTATTTGGAGTTGAAAGGATTTGCTAGAAGATATTAAATATATTTATCCACCGAATCCAACAAATGAGCAAAGACATGAAATGCTTAAAAGAGCTTTGATAGAAGAGAATCGTGTTGAAGATTATGAAAACTTAATTAGCCTACTTGGTCCACCAAGAGATATTACAAAAATTGCATCACCAGGTGCTGGTAAAGGTGTTAAGGTAGGTATAATTGGTGGTGGTCTTGCAGGTTTATCATCTGCATTTGAACTTAGAAAGCTTGGTTTTGATATTACTATATTTGAAATGGAAGGAAAGCGTATTGGTGGAAGAGTATATACTTATTACTTTGATAAAGAGAAATTACTTTATGGTGAACTTGGCGCTATGCGTATTCCAGTAAGTCACGAAAGTAGTTGGCACTATATTAATACATTTAACTTAAAAACAAGACCATTTATTCAAGAAAATGAAAATGCATTTATCTATGTTAGAAATAAGCGTGTAAGAAACGACCCTGATGGAAAAAATGTAATGGAGAAAATTTACCCTGAATTTAACTTAACTCCACAGGAAAGGAATACATCTTGGAAAAAACTTCTGGATTATGCATTAACAACACCTTTGTTGAAGTTAGACCCATCAATTAGGAAGGAATTATTACAGGCTAGGGAAAGTTATTCTAAAGAAATTAATTTTTTAGGTAGTTTCAGCACAAGACAGGTTTTTGAAAGATTGAATCTAAGTGAAGCTGCAATTGAGATGCTTTCAGGACTTGATCCATTTACTGGAACTTTTTACACAGGGAGCTATAATGAAAATATGTTAGATGAATATACAGTAGATAACTCCTATAGATATGAGATAGTTGGTGGTACATCTAAATTGCCATTAGCATTTTATAATTCCTTAATGTCTACTTATCCTAAAGAGTATAAGAGTATTGAAAAAAAGGATTTAGGAAAAGTAGTTTACAAAAATGGGAAAAGAGTATCTAGTATATATAGATGTAATAATAATAAGGTAACACTAGAATATAAAGATGAGATGTCATTAGAAAGTTGCTGCGAAACCTTTGATTTTGTTATTTGTACAATTCCCTTTTCAAGTCTTCGTAGTGTAAATATATATCCTATGTTTAGTAATGAAAAGATGCAAGCTATTAAAGAATTTAATTATGAATCAGCTCACAAAACTTTGTTTTTGTGTAATGAACGTTTTTGGGAAAGAGGTAATGAGAGAGAGAGAATAATAGGGGGTGGATCTGTAACTGATTTATCTATACAGACTACATGGTATCCTGCATATCCTCCTATTGCAAATATAGATGTAACAAAAAATGAGAAAAGTAAAATTAATAAATTATATAATAAATTTGGTGTTATAACAGCATCCTATAATATGGGGCAAGATGCTATGCGTTTAGGTAACGTTGAGATAAAGACACGTATTGAAATAATCAAGAGACAAGTTGAGGCTGTAAATGGACTCCCAAAGGGATATCTTGATTCAGTAGTTGATGACTATGAAAGTGTATTATGGGATAATGTGCAAGGCGTTTTTGGAGGATTTGCATATTTTATGCCTGAACAGCAAAGACTTTTTGCCTATGCATCAGTGAAAGCAGAATACGATTTTAGAGTATTTTTTGCAGGTGAACATACATCATTAAAGCATGGATGGATGCAAGGAGCTTTAAACTCTGGGATGAATGCGGCTAATAGTATTGCAGAGCAGTTGAAATTGCATCTGGAAAATCAATAGTTAAATTATAAAATAAAAACCCTCAACAAACCTTTGTTGAGGGTTTTTGTTTTATGGAAAGGTTTGCTGTAAAATAAATAGTAATTATAGCAAAAGGTGGTATAATATATTTTGGATATTTAGATATAGGTATTATACAGAAAGAGGAGAAGATATTAATGAAGTTTAAAATTGGAGTAAAGTTAGGTGTTGGATTTGGTGCAATACTAGTGATATTTTTATTTTTAGGTATAAACAATATGTTTAAATTTAATAGTGTAAAAAGTGCTCAGGATGATATTATGAAAAATCAGTATCCAAGCTCTAAAAGTTTGATGGAAATGCAAATTAATACTAGTAATTGTCGTAGAGTTCTTTATCAACATATCTTAACTACTGATAACATGCAAAGTTTAAGGTATGAAGAGGTTTTGAATAAATATATTGAAAAAGTTAATGAGAATATGAAGACATATGAACCAACTATTTCAAGTGGTGAAGAAAAATCATATTATGATGAATTCAAGAAAAATTGGGATTTATATTTAGAAGTTTCAAATCAGGCAATGGTGATGAGCAAAGCTAATAAGGATATAGAAGCACAAACAATTGCTAACAAAAGCCAAGAATACTACGATGCTTCGAGGGTAGCCCTTGAAAAAAATGTAGACCTAAATAATGCATATATGCTTCAAGGACAAAAAAGAGCAGATGAATCAATTAATAGTGCCAAAATGCAAATAATAATATATTTAACTATGGCGCTTTTATTTGCCCTAGTTTTTGCTATATATATAACGAAGAACATAGTTACTTCTACTAATAAGGTTTTAAGTATCATTAGTAGTATAGCTAATGGAGACCTAACAAAGGAAGTTAATATAAAAACTAATGATGAAATAAGAATGATAGGAGATTCAACTAATTCACTAATAATATCATTAAAAGATATGCTTGAAAAAATTATCCATGTGGCTAACAAGGTTACATATACAAGTGAGGAATTAAATGCTACATGTGAGGAAAATAGTTCTGCAAATTTTGAAATTACACAAACAATTAGTGAACTAGCTTTAGGTTCACTAGACCAATCTAAATCAATTAATGAAGTGAATATTATTATGAAGAATATGTCAGATTCTATTAAGAATATTTCACAAAGAATAGAATCTATAGGCGATAGCTCTAACATGGTAGAAAATGCTACAATTAATGGTGTTATAGAAGCAGATAATGCTGTTAGTAAAATTGGTGAAATTAAAAATGTTACACAGCAAATGGCATATGTTATTAATAAACTTAGAAAAGAATCAAATAAAATAGGTGAAATTATTGAGGTTATTAAAAATATTTCAAGGCAAACAAATTTACTAGCACTAAATGCAGCAATAGAAGCAGCTCGTGCAGGGGAACATGGAAAAGGTTTTTCAATAGTAGCTGAAGAAGTTAGAAAGCTTGCTGAAGAGTCTTCAAATTCAGCAGAGGAGATTACAGTTTTGATTGAAAGTATTCAAAATGAAACTAAAACAGTAGTAGAAGTTATGAGCAAAGGTGCCATGGAAGTAGAAAATGGTGTAAAAGCAGTTGATGATACAAGTAAAGCATTTAAGACTATTTCAAGTGAAATTCACAGAGTTGTAGAGCAAGTGTCAAATGTTGCTATGATTTCCCAGGAAATTTTAAAAGATTCAGAGAAGGTTGTAGATTCTATAGAATCTGTGAATATTATTGCAGAAAATTCAGCCGCTGCTACAGAGGAGGTATCTGCATCAGCCCAGGAGCAAAATTCATCAATAGAATCTTTAGTTTATGAAGCACATACTTTAGCAGAGCTTGGAGGGGAGCTACAAATATTGGTTTCAAAATTTAAAATATAATATAAGAATTAATAATAGGTCTAAGATATATAGCATAAGTCACTATATATCTTAGACCTTATCTAAAGTATAGGGAAAACTAAAATCTATTCATGTTTTGTATGCAAAGATGGTTCATCCTTGGCATAGGGAGTATTTTCATTAGCTTTATTTTTTGCATATTCTACATAATTTGGTGATGTTGGATCAGGAGTAGCTTTGTGATTTTTGCTTGAAGAATTATTCTTACCCATGATAATCGCCTCCTATTTATTATGAGATAATTTTGATCTTTTTGTGTATTTTTTACCATTTGAATGTGAGCCAATTTTCACTCTATCTATAATACCTATCTCAGATCCTGCTTCAGAGTACATTTTTCTTTTTTCTGCATTAGACTTAGGTCTATCTTTCATTCTATTTTTATTATTGTCCATTTAAAGTCCTCCTAACAATTAAATTATTTTAACTGTGGAAATTTTATAAGAGTCTATATGGTGTGAACATTTATTGCCATAGGACCTTTTTGCCCCTCACCAATATCAAAGCTAACACTAACACCTTCACTTAGTTCTTCACCTTTAACTTGAGAGTGATGTACGAAAACGTCATCACCAGCATCAGCGGATATAAATCCATATCCTTTTTCTTTATCAAACCATTTAACTATTCCAGTTCTACTTGACATAAATATCTCTCCTTACTTATAAATATAATTAATATCAGTAAATATTATTTGTAATAGTTAAGTAATTTACTCAACTATTTTAAAGGAATTATTTAGTTTGAATTAATATTTTTAAATTTTAAACTATATTAGAACAAATTTTAAATCTTGTGGTAAAATAAAAGAGCAAAAAATATAGATAAGGAAAGAAGTAGTTATGAATAGAGAAGAATTAATTAATAAGAATAAAATAGAAGAATTAACTCCAGAAAAGCTTTGTGAAATGTTATACAATAAAGAGCTAAATTGCAAGAAAAATATTTTAGAGTACATTGATATAGTAAAGATACTTAAAAAGGAAGATATAAATCAAGAAAAGATTCAAGATACATATAATTATATTTATAAACACATTGATGATTTAAAAGGTTCAATAAAGCCAAATACAATTCTTCACCTTAAGAATAATTTAAAATCACAGCTTGGAAAATATGTAAAGGAAAAAGACCCTGAAAAGACAAATCACTTTATAGAGTTTTTTAAACAGGCATATCCTGAAAACTTAAGAAGAAAAGATTTTACATGGGTTTTGATGGACTTAGACAGAATTTCTGATGAGCAAATATGGAATACATTAATATATATAAATAGAGAGTGTCTTAATAATGACCTTAACTTAGATTCTCAACAAAAGAAAGATATTATTAATATGATTAAAAAGCTTGTAGATAAGAATAATATTAAATTTATAAATAACGTAAAAAGTTTAGAAAAATTAATAAACATATTAGATATTGCTATTGTAAAGGTTGGAGAGATATACAAAATAAAGTTTAATAATTAAATTTAATAATGTAGTAGTGAAGGCTCCTAAGAAATAAAAGTAGGAGCCTTAAACAATTGTATAGGATCTAATTTATACTCTTTATTCTTTCAAGAATATAAATTGTATGGTTATGTTTATTTTTACTGTCAACAACGCCTTCTTCCTTACTTAGGATTCTCCATTCATCTTTATTGTACTTTGGGAAAAAAGTATCACCTTTAAATTCTTCATGTATTATAGTTAAATACATTTTTTCTGCATAGGGCATAAGCAGGGAAAAGATTTGGCCGCCTCCTATAACAAAATATTCTTCAGGGCTTTCAATGTAAGGTTTTAAGTCATCTATATTATGAATAATAGTTACATTATCGCTGTTTATTTTGTAATTCCTGTTTCGAGTTATTACTATATGGTGTCTTTCAGGTAAAATTTTAGGAAGCGCCTCAAAGGTTTCTCGTCCCATTATCATAGTTTTACTTTTACTAAGTGTAACTTCCTTAAAGAATTTTAGGTCATTTGGGATATGCCAGGGAAGAGTATTATTTATTCCCATAACTCCATTTTCGGATATTGCAACAACATAACTTAACAATTTTAACACTCCTTTGATAGTTAATTAAGATCATAATCTCTTAAAACTATTATTTACTAGCCATCATAATATTATTTTAATTTTGATATATCTATTTTTAAGTAGAAATGGCATCTTATAAAGGCATAATTATATTAATAGAAAGGTTGATTGAAGAAAGAGAATAATTGAGCTTGATATAATTTATTTCAAGGTTCATAAGAATGTTTAAAGTATTTTGTTTTATAGTTAATATGTTTATATTTTGAAGAAAATGGAATACTAAGTATGAGGTGATTTTATGAATTCTGTATGGAGTGAAAGTTGTAGCTTTAAAAAAAGAGAAGTATTAAATAAAGATATAGAAGTTAATACTGTTATAATTGGAGCAGGAATTGCGGGAATTTTAACGGCGTATTTATTAAAGAAAAATGGTATAGACGTAGTTGTTATCGAAGCTAAGGAAATTGCTAGTGGAAATACAAGAAATACTACAGCTAAGATAACTATTCAGCATGATCTGATTTATGATAAATTAATAAAAGAATTTGGAGAAGAAAAGGCACTTATGTATTTAAACGCTAATAATCTTGCTTTAAATACATTTAGAGATATAGTTTATGAAAATAATATAGATTGTGAATTTGAGGAAAAACCAGCCTATGTATACTCATTAGGAGAGACAGAACCTCTGAAATTAGAATATGAAGCAGCTAAAAAACTTGGAATAGATGCAGAAATTGTAGATAAAGTAAAACTGCCATTTAATGTTAAGGCAGCATTAAGATATAATAATCAAGCACAGTTTAATCCGCTAAAGTTTTTAGATGTTATATCAAAGGACTTAACTATCTATGAAGATACAAGAGTAATAGAAGTTGAAGAAAATTTAGTTGTCACCAATAGAGGCAAAATAAATGCCAAGCATATAGTTGTTGCAACACATTATCCAATTGTAAATGTTCCAGGATATTACTTTTTAAGAATGCATCAAGAAAGATCTCATGTTATTGCTTTAGAAAATGCGGATGATGTTGAGGGTATGTTAATTGATATTGATAAAAGTGGGTATTCCTTTAGAAATTATAAAGATTTATTATTATTTGGAGGTATCCCTAAAAGAACAGGTAAAAATGAAGAGGGAGGATGCTATGAAAAGCTAAGGGAGGTAGCAAAGATTCTCTATCCAAATTCAAGAGAAAAATATCACTGGTCTGCTCAGGATTGTATGACCATAGATGGTATTCCTTATATTGGTAAGTATTCCTCTTCAACAGATAATGTTTATGTAGCAACTGGATTTAATAAATGGGGAATGACAAGTTCTATGGTGGCAGCTATAATTAACAGTGACATGATACTCGGTAAGGAAAATGATTTTTCAGAAATTTTTTCTCCTAGAAGATTTGATATGTCACTTTCAATTGATACTATAATGGAGGATACAATAGAAACTGCCAAAAACTTTATAGCACAAAAAATTGACATTCCAAATGAACAAATAGGACACATCAAAAAAGGTCATGCTGGAATTGTAGAATATAATGGAGAAAAAGTTGGTGTGTATAGAGATGATAATGGTAAGGAGTTTGTTGTAACAACAAAATGTCCTCATCTAGGATGCCAATTGCAGTGGAATGCTGATGAACTGTCATGGGATTGCCCTTGCCATGGTTCAAGGTTTGATTACAAAGGAAACTGGTTAGATAGTCCAGCAATAAAAGGACTTAATGACTATTAGATAAGTAAAGAAAGTATGGTATCTAAAAGATACTATAAGGGAAATAAGTAGGACTAGACGATTAGGGGGTAGGTCTTGTGAATGCTTTATTAAGTATTAGTGAAGAGGAGTTTAACCAAAAGGTAGAGATTCGTTTTGAGAGTATAATTGACGGCTTAAATAATTATAACAATGCAGTGTTAGAACCTAAGGAAGTTAAAGATTTATGTTTAATCGAGGAAGATTTTATTGGTTTTATTAAAGATATTTATCGCACAAGCAAATCAAATAAGGAAAATTTAATAGTTGATCTTTATCTACCTAGATTAACTAATGGGGAATTTGAGAATCTTTATAATGCTTTAAATGAAGAGGATAAAATCATCTTAATGAAAATAAGAAATTGTAGGTTAAATTCAAATTATTTTATGGTTATGGATGAAGAAATAATTGGATTTTTAGTAAGGCTTTGTACAAGGGAGTTGTTTTTTATTACATTTTATTTTTTTAAATGTCCATTAACCATTTGGGGGAATTATAATCTTAAGTTTCCAATATTTTATATGACAGAGGATGATATAAAAACATATAGTAATTTGATTGATAAACATAATCTTAAGTTATCCTAGAGTACATCGGAAATATAAAATATAATATTAGTGTTTTTATCTTAGAGTTTATAATAAATTGACTTTTAAGACAATTATATATAATATTTAGATTGGAACATAAAAGATAAAAGTTCCATGGAGGTAAAAATGGCTAAAAATGAAGTTAATAAAGAAAGTTTTAACTATAATAACATAGAGAAAAAAGATAAGAATTTTATGTACAAAAATCTTAAAAGAAGCAATTGTTATAATTGTAACTTTTCTAATTCAAATTTTGATTTTGCAAGCTTTAGAGGAGCTCATTTTAAGTCTTGTTACTTATTTAAATGTACATTTAAGGGAGCAGAGTTTGTTGGAGCAAATTTAAAGGGTAGTAAGTTTATTAGTGCTGTATTTGAAAATAGTATATTTGACTCTGTAAATTTAGATGGAACTGATTTTAAGGACGCTAAGTTTAAGAATACTATTTTTATGTCAACTGATTTAGAAAAAGCTAAGAATATTGATATAAATGATTCTGGAATTAGAGTATTTGATAAAATGCCTGATCTTAAAATAAGTGATGAATTAAAAAGTGCAGTTGAAGATGTTATTAAAAATAAATGCGTAAAAAATTCAAGAATATTTGATACAAAGGAAGGCAATATAAATCTACTTAATATTATGATATTACTTGAGAACTTTGATGAGAAGAGCCTAATAAATGGATTAAGAAATATTCATGATTATATTGATAGAGACTTTCATACATTAAGTTACATAATTAGATTAATACAAAAAATTAATCAAACAGTAATATAGTAAATGTTTTAAACACTTGAAGAATAACTAAACAATATATATAATTAATTTAGTAATGGTAAGAAATGCTAGAGGTGCCGTAAGGCTGAGAGGGATATGTATCCTAACTCTTATAACCTGATATGGATAATACCAGCGTAGGGAAGCAGATTACTTAATATTAATAATGCAATATAGATATACTATCTAAATTGTTTATTTTGTGATTTACTTCTAGCATATTTTATGTTAGAAGTTTTTTGTTTTTTGAAGATTTAGAAGGGAGGGTAGAGAATGAAGGTAAACGGTAAAGAATTAAGTTTTGAAAGAGAAGTAACGGTTAAAGAGCTATTAAATGAGCTAAATCTAGAGGAAAAAAAGGTTGTTGTAGAAGTAAATCTTGAAATAGTTCCTATTGATAAATATAGAACTTTTTTACTTAGGGAAAATGATAGTATTGAGGTATTGAGTTTTGTTGGAGGTGGCTAAAATTAAAATAAAGGTAAATGAATTATACGTGGAAGCTGATAGTAATGACACAGCTTTTTCGATAAGAAATAAGTACAAGAAAGATTCAGATGTTATTGTACTCAATGGATTTCAAATAAAGGAAGATGTTCCTTTAAAAGAAGCGGATAGAGTTACTCTAATAAAGAAGGGTGAAATCCCAACAGAAAAAGAACTAGAAAATCTTATGATTGCAAGGCATACTCCAGGAGTTTTTGAGAAGTTAAAAAAGTCAAAAGTTGGTGTTGCAGGGGCAGGGGGTCTTGGTTCAAATATAGCTATATCTCTAGCAAGAATGGGGGTTGGGGAAATAGTAATATGTGATTATGATGTAGTGGAGCCTTCGAATCTAAATAGACAACAGTATTTTATTGATGATATAGGAAAACTAAAGGTAGAAGCAATTAGGGATATTTTAAAGAAGATTAATCCATTTATGAATATTACTATACATAAACTGTATTTAGATAAAAGCAATATTAAAAGTGTTTTTAATGATTGTAATATTATTCTAGAAGCCTTTGATTGCCCTATTTGTAAGTCAACTTTATCAAATGAAGTTTTAACTAAAATGAAGGATACATATTTAATTGCATCTTCAGGTATGGCTGGATATTATTCATCTAACTTAATACAAACTAAAAAGATAACCAGTAAATTTTACTTATGTGGCGATGGGGTAAATGGAGCAAAGGAGGGTTCAGGATTAATGGCCCCAAGAGTTGCAATTTGTGCTAACCATATGGTTAATATGGTTGTTAGAATTTTATGTGAAGAAATAGATGTATAAATTTAAGTATGAAAGAGAGTGTTATTATGGACAAGCTAAGTATAGGGGGAGTTACTTTAAAATCAAGACTATTTGTAGGAACAGGTAAATACTCATCTAATAGTCTAATACCTAATATATTAGAGGAAAGTGGTTCACAGGTAATTACTATGGCATTAAGAAGGGTAAATTTTGATAATAAAGATGAAAACCCACTAGAGTATATAGGTAAAGATAGCATACTGCTTCCTAATACATCAGGAGCAAGAAATGCAGATGAGGCGGTAAGAATAGCTAGACTCGCTAAGGCTATGGGATGTGGTAACTGGATTAAGATAGAAGTTATTTCTGATAACAAATACCTTATGCCGGATAATCATGAAACATTAAAGGCTACTGAAATTTTAGCAAAGGAAGGTTTTGTGGTTCTACCTTATATGAGTCCTGATATTTATTATGGTAAAAGAATGCTTGAAGCAGGTGCAGCAGCAGTTATGCCACTCGGGTCTCCAATAGGAAGTAATAGGGGACTTGAGACAAAGGAATTAATAAAAATGATGATAGAAGAAATAGATGCTCCAATAATAGTAGATGCAGGAATAGGTAAACCCTCACAGGCTATGGAGGCAATGGAAATGGGAGCTGCTGCATGCTTAGTTAATACTGCTATTGCAACATCAAAAAATCCAGTTCAAATGGCAAAGGCCTTTAAGCTTGCAGTTGAAGGTGGGAGACTCGGATATTTATCTAAATTCGGAGAAGTAAGTAATAAAGCTAATGCCTCATCCCCATTAACAGGGTTTTTAGATGGGAGATAAGTAGAAATGAGTTTTTATGAAACAATAGAAATGTTTAAAAAATTTGATTTTGAGGATTACTTTAAAAAAGTTACAACTGAAGATGTGAGAAAAAGTATAAATGAAAGTAATTTAAGTTATGAAGATTTACTTAATTTATTATCACCTAAAGCACAGGAATTACTAGAAGAAATGGCACAAAAGTCATATGATTTGACTTTAAATCATTTTGGCAGAAGTGTGCTTTTGTATACTCCAATGTATTTAGCAAATTACTGTGTTAATAAATGTGCATATTGTGGTTATAATGCAGAAAATAATATACATAGAAAAAAACTTACATTAGAAGAAGTAGCAAGTGAAGGTAAACATATAAGTAAAAAAGGATTTAAACATATATTAATTTTAACAGGAGAAAGCAAATACCATACACCTATTTCATATATTAAAGACTGTGTAAATGTACTTAAAAACATGTTTCCATCAATTGCTATAGAGGTATATGCAATGACAGAGGAGGAATATAGCGAGCTAATTGATTCGGGAGTAGATAGTTTGACTATATATCAGGAAACATATGATGAAAAGGTATATGATAAGGTTCATATAAGTGGGCCTAAAAAGGATTTTAAATTTAGACTTGATGCACCTGAAAGGGGGGCAAAGTCTGGAATGAGAAATATAGGTCTTGGAGCACTCCTTGGTCTTAGTGATTTTAGAAAAGATGCCTTTTTTACAGCATTACATGGGGAATATATTTCAAGAAAGTATAGAGATGTAGGCATCAGTTATGCCCTTCCAAGGATAAGACCATGTGAAGGAGATTTCGATGATATTAATGAGGTAAATGATAGAAATTTTGTGCAAATGCTTCTAGCTTTTAAGATATTTAATCCTACTGCAGATATAAATATATCAACTAGGGAGAGAAAGGGATTTAGAGATAGTTTAATTCCACTTGGTGTAAGAAAACTTAGTGCAGGAGTCAGCACAAAAGTTGGAGGAAATACTCTAGAGGATGCTGGAGAAGAGCAGTTTGAAATTGAAGATAATAGAAGCGCTGAAGAGATAAAGGCTATGATTAAAAAACTTGGATATCAACCAATTTTTAAGGATTGGGAAAGAATATAAATGATATACCTAATTACAAATAGACATTTAGTTAGTGAAAAAAGATACATAGAGGTTTTGAAACAAGCTTCAGACTCTGGTGTTAAAAGGATTATATTAAGAGAGAAGGATCTTTCTACATGTAATTTAGAAAAGCTATATTATAAAATAAAACATACAATTAGTGAAGAAACTAAAATAATAATAAATTCGAATATTGAATGTGCTAAAAAGGTTGGAGCATTTGGTATACATCTTACATTTAATGATTTTCTTAATTATAAGTTAACTAATAACTTTATAGTTGGAGTTTCTGTTCACACCCTTGAAGAAGCAATAATTGCAAATAAAAAAGGAGCAAGTTATATACTTGCATCAAATGTATATGCAACTAAGTGTAAAAAGGGAGTAGAAGGTAAGGGAGTAGAATTTATAAGAGAAATAGCACATAGGGTAGATACTAAGGTTATAGCTTTAGGAGGAATTACAAGGTACAACTTTAGAGAAGTTTATGATGCTGGGGCAAATGGAATAGGAATCATGAGTGAAATAATGCAAAGTAATAATGTTAAAGATTTAATCGATAAATTACTTGATAATAATCAAAAGGAACTCCCATAGTGTGGAGTTCCTTTTGATTTTGTACTAGTTATGGTAGATATTATATACATATAGATGTTTTATTTTAAATTATCTTGATATTATATAATTTTAAGGAGTACAATTAAATTAATATAGAATGTTGTATAAAGTTAAATTTAATCAATTTATGAAAAAGTAAAGGGGAATATGTTTATGGAGCAGTTTATTTTATTTGATAGTTTTAATAATAGTAGTATTATACAAAACTTAATAGAACTAAAAAAGGAGTATAAGCAAGAAGTTTATAACAAGACTTTATCAGAATTACTTAGAGAGGGCTATAGACTTTCTTTAGAGGGTAACATATTAAAGTCTTACATATGTTATTTAATCTCTAATGATGAAAATCCACTTACACTAATGGCAGAACATAAGGGTAAAAATGTAGAAAGTGCTATATATAATATAGCACTTAAGGATATCGAAAAAATAGTATACTTATTTAATACCCACATGGAGTTTTGCAATATGGAGGATAAAGGTAATAGCAAGGAAGAAAAAATCCTTAGTATAATGAATAATAATGAAAAGCCAGAGGATATATTAGACCAATTATTAGAATTATTCTATAAAAATGGAGCAGGCCTTATGAATAGATATAAGGCATTTAAATGGAGTCGTGAAGTTGGATTAATTGGAATTGATAAATGTGACCCAATAACATTTGATGAACTAATAGGTTATGAAAGACAAAGAAGTATATTGGTTAAAAATACAGAGGAATTCTTAAAGGGCAATGATGCTAATAATGTATTATTATTTGGTGATAGTGGCACAGGTAAATCATCATCAATAAAGGCACTACTAAATAAGTATAGTAGTAGTGGTCTTAGAGTATTAGAACTTAATAAATCAGATTTTATGGATCTTAATAATATATTATCAGTTATAGGAAATAGAGGAGTTAAGTTTATTTTATTCCTTGATGACCTATCATTTGAGGAATTTGAGTCTGAATACAAAAATATGAAGGCATTAATAGAAGGTGGAGTTGAAGTTAAGCCAAAAAATATACTAATATATGCAACTTCAAACAGACGTCATCTTATTCGTGAAACATGGAATGATAGACAAGGTGAAGACATACATGTATCAGACACTAGACAAGAAAAGTATTCATTATCAGAAAGATTCGGTATAACATTAACTTACACTTCTGCAAGTCAGGTAGAATACCTTAATATAGTAATGGAACTTGCAAAAATTAAGGGTATTGATATACAAGAGGATATACTAAAAGAAAAAGCGCTACAATGGGCAGCCTTAAATACAGGGCGTTCAGGTAGAATTGCAAAGCAATTCATAATGTCCCTAAATACTCTTTAAGAAAATAAAAAGAAGGCTTAAATATTTAAGCCTTCTTTTATTTTTACGATTTATAATCCTTCATTTTTTCCTGAACATCATTTAATGCTTCTCCGAATCTTTGGAAGTGTACAACTTCTCTTTCTCTTAAAAACTTTAATATATCTTTAATAGCTGGATCATCTGTTAAGTTTATTAACCATTCATAGGTTACACGAGCTTTTTGTTCTGCAGCCATATCCTCAGTAAGGTCTGCAATTGCTTCACCTTTAGTCTGTATATAGGTTGCTGTCCAAGGGTTACCAGTAGCATCAGTATAGAATAGTCCTCTTCCATGGTCAGCATAATGTCCAGCAAGTCCAGCTTCATTTATTTCTTTTAATGATGCATTAGCCATAAGTTGGTGAACCATTGTTCCAATAACTTCAACATGGGCCATTTCTTCTGTACCAATGTCAGTAAGAAGTGCCTTAGATTTATTAGTTGGCATTGAGAAACGCTGATTTAAATACCTAAGAGCCGCACTTAGCTCACCATCTGGACCTCCATATTGAGTAATAAGATACTTTGCCATTCTAAGGTCCTTTGAGTTTTTAAGATTTACTGGATATTCTAAAGTTTTAACATAATACCACATACTACTATCCTCCTACTTATAACTTTCCCATGGCCATGGTTGGTTTACCCATTTCTCAGGATTATTTTTGAATGATGAACCAAAGTTTGTAAGCGGTCCATATTCATGTTCATACTTATTTATTAAGCAATTCAATCTATGAGAAACAAGTTCATAATCCCTTGTAGCTTTTTCATCATGTGGAAAATTATCAAGGAATAAGTTAAGCTCTACAGCATAAAATTGATATTTTCTTATAGCATCTAACAAACTATTTCCATGCATATAAATCACCTCATTAAAAATTAATGTATGCTTTCTTTTTGATGATATGGCCTATAAAGATCCATAAATATGGTTCCTTTTTTAAAGGCATTTTCTACTGAAAATAAATTTTCGTAAACTTGAGGCAATACATATGCTTCAGCGTATTCTTTAATGCAAAAACACTTATGGTCTTTGTGCTTGTCTTGGTACATAAGAATTATCTCCCTTTCTTTAAATGTTATCTCTATATATACTATGTAAATTAAATATATTTGTGATACTTATGTAAAGGGTAATTTATAATTTTTTGTAAACATGGAATAGGAATCAATATTAGTTTAAATAGAATTAGTATACAATTTATGGTATACTAATCGGAAATTATTAAAATGGAATAATAGTGTGAGATTCTTACTTTAGGGGGAAGTATTATGGATAAAGTAGCAGTTATAACTGGAGCTACCAGTGGTATAGGGAAAGAATTTAGTAGAAGGCTTGCTGAAAAAGGATATAATTTAATAATAGTTGGTAGGCGTGATAAGTTGTTAAATCAGGTGTCTATTGATATAGAGAAAGAGTTTAATGTAAAAGTAGAAGTAAAGGTTTTAGATCTATCAAATAAAAAAGAATTAGATTCATTTATAGAATTTCTTAAGGAAAAAGATAATATTGAGTTTTTAGTAAATAATGCAGGACACGGTGCAGCGGATACATTTACAAGGGATAAATATGAAAATCAAGAAGAGATGATTAATGTACATATTTTAGCTTCAGTTAAGCTTTGTCATGTTATTTCTCAGGGGATGAAGAAGAGAAAAAAAGGATATATAATTAACGTTAGCTCGATAGCTTCCTTTAATTCATTTCCGACTTCAGGTATGTACTGTGCTACAAAGGGATTTTTGACAAGCTTTTCTCAATCATTAGCATTGGAACTTGCTGATTATAATATAAAGGTTCAGGCTCTATGCCCTGGATTTACAAGAACTGATTTTCACGAAAAACTAAAAATGGATGAAGATAAACTTAAGAATAAAGGTGTAGTTAGATGGATGACACCAAAAGAAGTAGTTAGTACGTCACTAGGCAAGATAGAAAAGCAATTAAAGGTTATTGTTATCCCAGGGTTTGGAAATAAAATTATGTGTGTAGCTTCAAGATTTACTCCGAAGTTTATTTATTATAAAATTGCAGTTAAAGGATGGAAGCTACTAGACTAGATAAAGGAGAAAATATGAAGATATTAATAGATGCAGACGGATGTCCTGTAGTTGACATATCAATAAAAGTAGGAAAAATGTTTAATTTAGAAGTTATTATAATGTGTGATACTTCACATACGTTTCATAGAGAAGGTGTAGAGACTATAGTCATATCAAAGGGTTTAGACTCAGTGGATTTTGCCCTTGTAAACAAAGTAAATAAAGGAGATGTTGTAGTTACACAGGATTATGGACTTGCCGCAATGGTTTTGTCTAAGAGTGGATTTCCTATTAATCAAAACGGACTTATATATGATAGTTTAAACATAGATCAGCTTTTATATAGTAGGCATATATCTAAAAAAATAAGAGATGCGGGAGGAAGAGTTAAGGGACCTAAAAAAAGGCAAAAGGAAGATAATGTTAAATTTGAAGAGAGTCTAATTAATCTATGTAGAAAAATACTAAATATACATAGTTAATACAAAGATTACTAAAGTTTATGGGGTATATTAACTCAAATAGAATATTTTTTTGTGTTTTTATGTATAAATATAAAAAAAATTGACAGAATGTATGAATTTGATTACAATTACATAGAAATAATTTTAAATATCTAGGTAAGATAGAGGTAGCAGTAATTAAGAGTAGTATTGATAAGGTAAGCACGATGACTCAATATGAAAGGGATTATTGCCGAAGTATATTTCTAACGCTTTAAGGGAATATGCTGGTTTTGTACATAATATGTGCAAGACTGTCACAATAGTATTGTGGAGAGCTATCTTTGTGTTTGTAATTTTAATAATGCAAGCCCAAAGTTTTAGCTTTGAGCTTATTTTTTTACCTAAAAATAGGAGAGGAATATGGAAAGCAAAGGATTAAAAAAAGAGATTAGTTTATTCGTAGCTACGATGCTTGTGTGTGGAAACATGATAGGCTCAGGTGTATTTATGCTTCCAGCTACACTGGCACAATTATCAGGACCACTTGCTACATTAATTGCTTGGGTTCTTACAGCAGGGGGTTCAATACTTATAGCAATTTCATTTGCTAATTTAGGTTCAAAGTATCCACAAACAGGTGGTGCATATCAGTATACTAAAGTAGCATTTGGGGACTTTACAGGATTCTTATGTGCATGGCTTTATTGGAATGGTTCTTGGATTGGAAATGCTGCTATAGTAGTTGCGCTTACAAGTTATAGCGCTGCATTAATACCAGCATTAAATAACCCATTATATTCAATAATTTATTCAAGTGCGGTATTATGGATTTTTACTATTATTAACATTGTAAATGTAAAGCAAGCAGGAAAGTTCCAGGCATTTGCTACTGCATTTAAAATTTGTTTCTTTGGACTATTTGTTATTATAGCATTCTTTAGTTTTGACTCAAGTAACTTTACACCATTAATGCCAGCTGGTAAGGGATTAAGTACAATTCCACTTGCAGCTACTTCAACATTATGGGCATTTGTTGGTTTAGAAAGCGCTGCCGTAACAGCAGGAGAAATTAAAAACCCAGAGAAAAATGTAAGAAAAAGTACAATTTACGGTATTATTATAACAGCTGTGATTTATATGTTAATCAGTGTTGTAAGTATTGGGGCAATGCCAAACGATCAGCTAGCAAAGAGTACAGCACCATTTACAGATATATTATCATTAACACTTGGTAGCTCCATTGGAAAACCTCTTACAATAGCAATTGTTATATGTATTTTAGGAACAACAATGGGTTGGTTATTATCTACAGCTCGTGTAGCCTTTGCTGCAGGAGAAGATGGAGTATTCCCTAAGTTTTTCGGGAAGCTACATTCAAAGTATAATACTCCTACTAACTCATTAATTATTGGATCAGTTCTTGTAAACATACTACTTGTTATGAATTATCAAAAGAGTATGGTTGCAGCCTTTACGTTTATAACTATACTAGCAACATTATCATTTTTACCTATTTACCTATTAACAGCTGCTGCAGAAATGTTCTTAATGTTTAATGGTAAGGAAAAGTTTGATATTAAGATATTTATAAAGAAAGCAATTGTTCCATTATTAGCATTTGTTTATACTATATGGACTATATATGGATCAGGCGCTGAGATAGTTATGTGGGGCTTCATTTTAATGTTAGTTGGAATACCATTTTATGTATATAACTATCATAAAAATAAATGTGGTGAAAATTAATATTTACTAAATAGTACTTTTTAAAAGGTCTTAATGAAACGTATGTTTTCATTAAGACCTTTTTATATTTATATTAATTAACATAAATATAAAAATACTTTTTGAAAAATCAATTAATTGGGATATAATTAAAGCATAAATTAAATAATTTGCTAGGGGTGCCAAAATGGCTGAGAGATAATTTATCAACCCTTGTACCTGATCTGGATAATACCAGCGTAGGAAAGCTACTTGAATTTATAGGATTCATTAACATATGTTAAATTCATATATGTTTAGTGTATTTTATATGTGCATACATTTGCAGCTATATCCAAGCTAGGATTATAGCTGCTTTTTATTTTGAAGGGAGGATTAAAATGAGTAATTATAAAATTCCGACTTTAACTATTGCAGGATCAGACTCTTCAGGAGGAGCTGGAGTGCAAGCAGACCTTAAAACATTTAGCGCTATTGGAACATATGGAATGAGTGTCATTACCGCAATAACAGCCCAAAATACTCAGGGAGTGTTCTTGGTTGAGGAATTATCAAATGAAATAATAAGGAAACAAATAGAAGTGGTATGTGAGGATATACCTCCAGTTGCGGTTAAAATAGGAATGGTTTCAAGTCCTGAAATAATACTTGAAATAGTTGAATCACTTAAAAAATACAAACCTAAATATCTAGTTGTTGACCCAGTTATGATATCTAAAAGTGGATATTACCTTCTTAAAGTGGAAGCAAAACAAAATCTAGTAAAATATCTTATTCCAGAGGCATTTATAGTTACACCAAATGTATTAGAGGCTGAAGAAATAACAGGAGTAAAAATAAACTCATTAGATGATATGAAAGAAGCTGGGGAAGCAATTCTTAAAATGGGACCTAAATATGTTCTTATGAAGGGGGGACACCTACAAGGAGATGCAGTTGACCTTTTAATAGGAGAGGATATCATAGAAAGATTTACTTCTGAAAGACTAGATAGGAAAAACACCCATGGTACAGGATGCACATTATCATCAGCAATAGCATCATATTTAGCCCTTGGATATTCTATAGAAAAGGCTGTAGGGCTTAGTAAGGACTATATAACTGAAGCGATAAAGAGAAGTTTTGATATAGGACATGGTGTTGGACCTGTACATCATTTTCATAACTTTGAGAGATAGATGTTTTAAAAGGGGGAATTACAATGTTTCAATTAATAAATAAGGTGAAGGAGATAAATCCACTAGTTCTTCATTATACAAATGAGGTAACAATAAATGATTGTGCTAATATTACACTTGCAATTGGTGCTAGTCCTTTAATGAGTTATTCATATGAAGAGGTAGAAGAAATAGTAAGTATATCAAACTCTGTTGTAATAAATATAGGAACTATGAATTCATCACATCTGGATTTATTTGTTAAAGCAGGAATAGCTGCAAATAAGTATAATAAGCCAGTGATTCTTGATCCAGTAGGTGTATTTGCAACAAAAACAAGAAGTGAATTTACAAGTAGATTATTAAATGAAGTTAAGTTTGATGTTATTAAGGGAAATATATCTGAAATAAAGCATATCGGTGGCTTTGATGTTAGAGGAAAAGGTGTTGATTCTTTTGATAATGAAGAAGATATTTCAGATATAATAAAAAAAGTTTCAAAAAAGCTTGAATGTGTAGTAGTTGCTACTGGGAAAGTGGATCTTATTACAAATGGGGAAAAGGTAATTAAAATACTTAATGGAACAAGTAAACTTAAAAGCATTACTGGAACTGGATGCATGAGCGCCAGCTTAATAGGAAGTTATTTAGGAGCATCAAAGGATGTATTAGGCTGTGCAGCTATGGGAGTTATTACTATGTCTTTAAGTGGTGAGATAGCAGATACTGAAAATCCATCCATAGGAAGTTTTAAAGAAAGTCTAATGAATAGTGTATATGATTTAACAGAAGATAAATTAAAAGAACTTAGTAAAATAGATGAGTAGCGAAAGGTTAAGAGTATAAAATGAAATATTTTAATCTATATTTAGTAACAGACTCTAGTATATTAAATGGGAGAGATTTTTATAATTGTATAGAAGAGGCACTAAAAGGTGGAGTAACTACACTACAACTTAGAGAGAAGGATGCATCAGGTAAAGAATTTCTAGAGAAGGCCATTAAGCTTCGAGAGTTAACTAATAGATACAATGTTAAGTTCATAATAAATGATAGAGTAGATATAGCGCTTATTTGCAGTGCTGATGGTGTACATATTGGACAAAGTGATTTGCCAGCAAATGAAGTTAGAAAGCTTATTGGAGAAGATAAGTTACTAGGTGTTTCAGCTAGAACCCTAGAGGAGGCAATAGAGGCTGAAGAAAACGGTGCAGACTATGTAGGTGTAGGTGCTGTATTTGGCACTAAAACAAAAAAGGATGCAAAGGATGTTTCCCTTGAAACTTTAGAGTCAATAAAAAGCAATGTAAATATACCTATTGTCGCTATAGGCGGTTTAACTTTAAATAATATTGATATTTTAAAGCCTTACGATATTGAAGGATATGCAGTAATATCAGCTATATTAGGGGCGGCTAATATTAAAAGTGAATGTCAAGCTTGGATAAAAAAATTAGATAATTGATTATAAGGTAGGGTGATTATAAACTTATAAGTTTAAAACACTCTACTTTTGATTTTTGATATATTATAATTGTAGTAAGGTAAATAGTATATTAATTATAAAATATTGTATTAAGTAGTAGGGGGATAAATTGAGTAGATTTAAAAAAATAATATATGTGACAGTAGGAATTATATCATTAATACTTGGGTTTATAGGAATAGTACTACCTATACTGCCTACAACACCATTTTTACTTCTTTCATCCTTTTGTTTTGTTAGAGGATCAGAAAAGATAAACATTTGGTTTAAAGGTAGTAAAATCTATAAGAAGCATTTAGAAGAATTTATAAGAGAAAAGTCAATGACACTTAAAAGAAAGATAATAATATTAATATTTGCAGATACTATGATTATAGTATCAATGTTATTGGTAAATAAGCCTGTAGTAACATTGATACTTTTACTTGTTATAATAGTAAAGTTATATTACTTTATATTCAAGATAAAAACTATTAAATTAGAAAATAATTAAGCCTATTTAAAGCCACATTTTATGTGGCTTTTTTTATTATTTCTAGAATACCTGTTTGATTAAATTATATAGATTTTTAAAAAATTAACAAAATTTCACTTGATATTTTTTGAAAAAGGTATATATTATATATTATACTGACTACTCAGTACAAAAACTAAATAAGGAAGGTGAGGATATGAATTTTCTACAAGTAGCAGGTAAGGACATAAAAAGTATTTTACAAAACAGAATAATAAGAGTGTCAGTAATAGCAATAATAGTTGTTCCACTTTTATATTCTTTACTATATTTAGATGCTTTTTGGGATCCTTACAGCAGATTAAATGAAATGCCAGTTGCAGTTGTAAACTTAGACAAGGGAGCAAAACTAGATGGAGATACTGTAAACTATGGTAAGGATATGATTAATGACCTTAAAGATAATACAGATGTAGGCTGGAGATTTACGGGAGAAAAAGATGCAGATCAAGGAGTTGCAGGAAATAAATATTATGCTAAATTTGTAATACCTGAAGACTTCTCACAAAAGATTATTTCTGCAAAGGAAGGAAAACCTCAAGTAGCTAATTTAAAATTAGTATGTAATGAAAAGAAAAATTACTTAGCTTCTCAAATTAGCGCAAAGGTTGAGGAAGAATTAAAAAGAAATATTATTGAAAGTGTTACAGATAATTATGTAACTGGATCATTTGATAAACTGTACGATGTAAAGGATGGACTTACTAGTGCAGCAGATGGAAGTGGGAAGTTATATGATGGAATAAGTAAGTTAAATGACAAAACACCTCAGCTTTCAGATGGTGTTAATAAATTACAAGATGGATCAAATAAACTATATGATGGACAGTTAAAGCTAAATTTAGCAATATCACAAGTTAGTGATGGACTAGGACAAATGAATAATAAGATACCAATGCTAAACACAGGGGTAGATAAGTTATATGATGGTTCAAATGAATTGAAAAATGGTTTAGAGTCTGCAGGAAGTGGATCAAATAAGCTTTCACAAGGTAGTAAAAAGCTTTACGATTCATTTAATGCAAGTATTTATCCAGTAGTGAATCAACTTAAAGAAGGTGCTGATCAATTAAATAGTGCTTTATCAGGAAGTTCTAAAGGAAAAACAGAGGGCTTAGAAGGTGCATCATCAGCTCTTAAAGATGGAGGAGAAAAAATATCAAAGTCTTCAAATGAACTTTTAAATGGATATGGTAAAGTTAAAAGCGGAGTTGATGATTTAATAAGTGGTGTATCAACTTCATCTAAGGTAATGAATTCAGTATCAGAGGATCTTCAAAGGGCTATAGAAACTGGAGATAAAAAAGATATAGAATCGGCACTTCAAAAGCTACAAGCATATAATGAAGCTAATAAAGATGCTAAGGTAAAGCTTGAAAAATTAAAGCAAGGAACAGAAAGTTTAAGTTCAAGTTTTAATGAATATAATAATGGTGTTCAAAACTACACAGATAAGGTAAGCCAGTATGCTGATGCAACAACAAAGCTCGCAGGCAATTTAGGTGCTATAAGCTCTGGTGTGAGTAAAATAAGTACAGGGCTTGATGCTCTTGAGGCAGGACTTAATGAGAAAAATCCAGGTTCTTTTGGAAGTGGATTAAAGGCTGTTTCAGATAATATGACTACATTAAACAGCGGAATAAGTAAGCTGAATAATGGTGCAGGTCAAATTAATGGAGGGCTTAAAGAACTGAAAGGAAGTTCTGTGCAACTTACTGAAGGGGTAGGTGCACTATATAATGGATCTAAACAAATGATGACAGGGTCAGGGGTATTACTTGATGGACAAACTAAATTAAACTCAGGTGTAAGTGAACTAGGTAGCAAAATTCCAGAATTAAAGGATGGAGTAGGAAAGCTTTATGACGGTTCTAAGGAGCTTTCAGATAAGCTAAAGGATGGTTCAAATGAAATTAAATCTGGACTTGTAAATTCATCAAAAACAATGGGAGAATTTGTTTCAAAACCTGTTGAAGTAGTAAAGGCACCTACTAATAAAGTAGCAAATTACGGAACAGGATTTGCCCCATATTTTATGTCTCTATCACTTTGGGTAGGAGCAATTATGATGTTCTTTGTAATATCATCAAAGACAGATGATGATTTAAACACATCTAAGTTTAATAAGGTTTTTGGTAAGTTCTTATCATTTGGATTTGTAGGTATTATGCAGGCACTTTTACTTGGATTTGCATTATTAAAATTAGGATTAAAGCCAACAAACTTATTTGCGTATTTTGGAGTTCTAATATTTTTCTCACTAGTATTTGTTTCAATTGTACAATGTTTAATATCCCTATTTGGAGATGCAGGAAGATTATTAAGTATAGTACTTCTAATATTACAGTTAACTTCATGTTCTGGAACATACCCAATAGAGGTATTGCCAAACATATTTAAGGCATTACACCCTTATATGCCATTTACCTATAGCGTTGAAATATTAAGGGAAGTAATTTCTGCAACTACAATAGATTATTCCTTGATTGGAAAGGATGCCCTAATACTAGGAATAATTATGCTTGTATTCTTAACAATAACTATTGTATTCAAAAATGTAGGTGAAAGACTACAAGAAGTTATAGAAGGAAGAAAGCATTCTGTTGGGAAGGTAAGTGAAGAATTAAATACTAAATAGTTAAATAATACTCTTACTAATAAACCCTAGGATTATACCCTAGGGTTTATTTTTCAAGTAGATTTAAATTTGCTTTTAGGAGGAAGAGAGAATGTATAATGAAAAAATATATAATTCTAGAGATTTAAGGGATTTTCTCAATAATCAATGTAAGTATGAAATTAATATTTCAAAGACACAGAAACAAATACTTGATTCTGCGATAAAAGTATTTTCCCAAAAAGGGTTTCGAGGAAGTAGAATAAGCGATATTGCTAGAGAGGCGAATGTGTCTGAGGGAACCATTTTTAATTACTATAAATCTAAAAAGGATCTACTGTTTGGTCTACTTGTTCCAATAAGTATAGATTTTTTAACTCCTTTTCTTGAATTACACTATGAAAAAAATAAGCTTGAAAGTTGTGGAGAAAATTTATGTAATGAAATGAGTAGACTGTTAGTATATAGATTGAAAATTATTAGCTGTAATTATCCTTTACTTAAAACAATTTTAGTGGAGGCTATGTACTTTGAAGAATTATTTGAGATCTTAAAGGAGGAAATATTTCCGAAATTAACGAAATTAATAGATAGGTTTGTGGAAGGAAATATAGAAAATAATAATTTTAGAAATATAGATAAAAGCCTTATTTCAAGAAGTATTATTAGCTCATTAATTGGGTTTATTATTTTCAATGACCTAGTTTCAGAGTATTTGGTATGGGAAAATAAGGAGGAGGAAATGAGAAAGATGATTGATGTAGTTCTTTATGGAATTGCCAAAGAAAATATATAAAATATTTTGAAAGAAGGAATGAACATGGAAAAAGAAAGTGTTGTTAGTATTTCAAATCTCCAGGTTTCATATGATAAAAATATTATTTTAGATAATATCAGCTTAGAGATTCCAAAGGGGGAAATCATAGGACTACTTGGCCCATCAGGATCTGGTAAAACCACTTTAATAAAAAGTATAATGGGAATGGTAAAGGCATCTCAAGGTGAAGTTGTGGTACTAGGATATAAAATTCCCTCACTTGAGGTTGTACAAAGTATTGGATATATGGCACAAAGCGATGCATTGTATGATGATTTAAGTGCACTTGATAATATATTGTTTTTTGCTGAGTTATATGGAATAAAAGGAAAGATAGCTAAGGAAAGAGCTGATGAGGTTCTAGAGCTCGTTGATCTAATTAATAATAAGAAAAAGTTAGTTAAAAATTTTTCAGGGGGAATGAAAAGAAGACTATCCCTTGCAATATCATTACTTCACAATCCAATACTATTAATACTTGATGAACCAACAGTAGGAATAGACCCTTTACTTAGAAAAAACTTTTGGAATGAGTTTAAAAGAATTAAATCCCTTGGGGGAACAATTATTGTTACTACACATGTAATGGATGAAGCCTATAACTGTGACAGACTATCCTTGATAAGAGATGGAAAAATTATAGCTGATGGTAGTCCTAAGGAGTTAATGAAAATATCTAATGCAGATAATATTGATGAAGCATTTTTATATTTTAGTACTTCAAGGGAGGAAATATAGTATGAGAAGCTTTACTGTTGCAAAAAGAATAATAAAACAAATAAAAGGAGATAAACGTTCACTTGGACTTTTGATTGTTGCCCCAATCTTTGTTATATTTTTATTAAATGTAATATTGAATTCCTCACTAAGTAGACCGAAATTAGAAATTATTAACTTACCTTCAAAGGTAAAATCAGAACTTGAAAAAAAGGCTGATATAGTTGCTGTAAAGGATAGATACTTATCATTTAATAAACTTAAAAATAGAGAGATAGATGGAATTGTAGAATTTGCAAATGGGGGTTTAAAGGTTAGTTTAGAGGGTTCAGAAACAGATATAAATGGAGTAGTTAAAAAAAGCATACTAGAGTCAACTTCAAATTATACTAAAGAAATAGTTTCTGATGTAATGAAGTACTCAAAGCTTAAAATTAAACCAATAGAAATTGAATTTCAGTATATTAACGGAAATGAAAATATGTCATTATTTGATTCTATTGCACCTATGATGATGGGATTCTTTATATTCTTTTTTGTATTCCTAATGGCTGGAATAGCTTTTCTAAGAGAAAGGATAAGTGGAACACTAGATAGGCTCCTTGCAACACCTATAAAAAGAATAGAAATAGTATTTGGATACTTTTGGGGCTTTGGATTTTTTGTTTTAATTCAAACCCTTGTTATACAACTATTTATGATATATGGATTAAACCTAATTATAGAAGGCAGTTTCCTTTCTATATTAATAGTAAATGTTCTTTTAGCAGCTGTATCCTTGTCACTTGGAACATTTTTATCCGCATTTGCTAAAAATGAATTTCAGCTTATACAGTTTATTCCAATAGTAATTGTTCCACAAATACTATTCTGCGGATTATTCTCCTTAAGGGAAGCTCCTTTATGGGTGAGTATACTATCGAAGGTATTTCCATTAACTTATGGTGCTGATGCCTTAAGAAGTATAGCTATAAGAGGAGCAAGTTTAAAGGATATATATCTAGATATAGTTGTTTTAATTGGGTATACGTTAGTCTTTATTATATTAAATTCCTTAGTACTTAAAAAATATAGAAGAATATAGCAAGTAAGTCATAAATAAATTAATTAAAGGGTATAGAGTTTTTTCTATACCTTTTTTATTTACAAGTATTACTGCTATAGCTTCATAAATGCTATTATAATTAGGAGAAGTCCACTAATCCACGATAGGTTTAAACTTATCTTTTCATTAATTTTTCGGCCTATAAAGCTACCAAGTATCAGTACAATTGTATTAAATATAAAAGATAATATTATAACTTCAATATAGTTAATACCAACTAAGGCAGCTCCAAAGCCAATAGCCATTCCATCAAGGGAACAAGCTAATGCAATAGAAAAGGCTTCTTTTACACCTACAATTTTCGTTTTATTCCTATCTAAACACTCCTTAGCGACAGACATATCAATATTAAATTTCACATCAAAAATATTAAATGTATAGTTTCTAGAGTTAATTGATTTTCTTCTAAGATATGATTTTAATATGCTTTCAAATAATCTTAAAGAACCTATTAGAAATAAAATAGAAAAACAGATAGCTAAGGTTATGGAAGGGGTTAGTATCCTGCTTATAATAGAACCTAAGAATAAGGATATACCAAGAACTAAGGAGGATACAAGTGTAATTATATTTATCGACTTTATAGGCAGTTTAATATTGTTTGTACCGTATCCAAAGCTTACAACAAATGAGTCAACACATAAAAGGGAAACAAGAAGAATAGATTCGAGCATTTTCATTTCACTCCTTTAAATATTTTATTAATCTATTTTATTAAGAAATATGTAAAGTGTTACAGTTACGTCAACACATTGTTAGCAATATCTCAACAAAATAGATGAATTAGTAGAACTTATATCTTATGTAACTCATATATTTAATTAAGATTAAAACTTTAAGGCTATAAGGAGTGGATAAAGTGGAGGATAGAAATGATAATGGGAAGTTAGGTACTATTTTGAAGAGTTTATTAGAAGAAAATTCATTATCAATTGGTAAGCTAAGTATTAAAACTGAAATTGATAAAGCTACTATATCTAGAATAATAAATAATAAGCAGAAAGCTAATATGAATCACTTAGATAGGTTTTCAAAGGCACTTAATATTTCTTTAGAAGTCCTTTTGCAAGCTGCTGGATACAATTTATCTAAGGTGGATAATAAGATTTGTATGAGGGATAAAGGAACTTACTGTTTTGATGAAAATTATGATGAATTGGAATCCCTATTAAAGATGATAGAACTACCAGAGAATAGTGAACTTAAAAAGACTATATCCTTTGAACTTAAAAAATATGAGGAATATGCAAAAACTACTGAGGGTAAAAATATTATATATGAAAACTTTGAGAAAAAATTAACTAATCTTAATGGAAGTGGTGCATTTCTAGAGAAGTTAACGCATATGTATCAAAGATTTTGTTCCAAGAATACTTCTTTAAGAGAAATTATATTAACAGGAAGTGCGCTTTTATACTTTATAACTTCAACAGATGTCCTGCCTGATTTTATAGTTCCTATTGGTTTTTTAGACGATTTTATCGCTATGAAAATAGTACTTAATTCTATGGATAGTATAGAAGATAAATAATAAATAGAGTTGTAGTGTTATATATTTTAGATTTATTAGGAATAATAACATTAGAGTATATTATGTTTTAAAGGAGAAATAGCGATAATGAATGATAATGTTAAAGTGATTCCCTTAGGTGGACTAGGAGAAATAGGGAAAAATATGACAGTTATTGAATATAAAAATGAAATTATTGTAATTGATTGTGGTGTTGCTTTTCCAGATGAGGAGATGTATGGTGTAGACCTTATAATACCTGATGTAAGTTACTTACTTGATAACAAGGATAAGGTTAAAGGATTTTTTATAACACATGGACATGAGGATCATATTGGTGCATTACCATATATTTTAAAACAGATTAATGTTCCTGTATATGGAACAAAACTGGCACTTGGATTAATAAAAACAAAACTTAAAGAACATGAAATGCTTGATGTAGCAAAGTTATATGATGTTAAAGTTTCAGACACTGTAAATTTAGAATTTTTAAGTGTTGAGTTTATAAGAAATACACATAGTATTGCTGATTCTTGCTCATTAGCTATTCATACACCAGTAGGAGTAATACTACACACAGGGGATTTTAAGGTGGATTATACTCCAATTGATGGCTTAGTTATGGACTTTGATAGAATTTCAGCCCTTGGTAGGGAAGGAGTACTGCTTCTTATGGCAGACAGTACTAACGTAGAGAGAAAGGGATATACAATATCAGAAAGGAAAATTGGTGAAACACTAAGTAGGATTTTTTCTAAGGCAGAGGGTAGAGTTATAGTTGCTACATTTGCATCCAACATCCATAGAATGCAGCAAATTATTGATGCTTCAATTAAGTATGGAAGAAAAGTTGCATTTAATGGTAGGAGTATGGAAAATATATCTAATGTAGCAATTGAACTTGGTTATTTACATCTTCCAGAGGAATATAAGTTAGATATAGACGAACTAACAGATCATAAAAGCGAAGAAGTAACAATAATAACCACAGGAAGCCAAGGTGAATCTATGGCTTCACTTGCTAGGATTGCATTTTCAACCCACAGAAAAATAAAAGTTGAGCCAAATGATCTTTTTATCATTTCTGCTTCGCCTATTCCTGGAAATGATAAGCTAATATCTAGAGTAATTGATAAGTTACTAAGTGAGGGTGCAAAGGTTATATATAAAGATTTGGAAGAGGTACATGTATCAGGACACGCTTGTCAAGAAGAACTTAAACTTATACATACATTAGTACATCCTAAATATTTTATGCCAGTGCATGGAGAGTATAGACACTTAAAATTACATGGAGACCTTGCTAAAAGTCTTGGAATGAATCACGAGAAGGTTTTCATAGTTAAAACTGGGCAAGTACTAGAACTATCAAAACAATCTGCCAATATTTCGGGCAAGGTAAAAACAGGGAAGATTTTTGTAGATGGTATTGGTGTAGGAGATGTTGGAAGTGTAGTTCTTAGGGATAGAAAGGTACTAGCGGAAGACGGAATGTTAACTGTAGTATTTACAATTGAAAGAGAAACATGTACCCTAGCTGCTGGACCAGACATAATTACAAGGGGCTTTGTATATGTAAAAGAGTCTGAGGAGTTAATAAGAGAAGTTAAAGAGATTTCTAGAATTGAAATAGAAAGATGTTTAGAAAGAGGAATTGTGGAGTGGAGCGTTTTAAAGACAACTACTAGAAGAGCAATTGAAAGATTTTTATACGAAAAAACTAAAAGAAGACCTAGCATAATACCTATTATTATGGAAATTTAACTTCATATTATAATTTAATTTACACAGTATATGGTATAGTTATATTATAATAACTATAATAATTGGAGTTGAGACAATGAAAGCAATTTTAGATGTACATGTGCATACTATATCTAGCGGGCATGCATATAGTACAATTAAAGAGAATATTGATGAGGCAGCTAAAAAAGGGATTAAGATTCTTGGAATATCGGATCATGCTCCTACAATGCCTGGAAGTTCAGATATTATTCATTTTCAAAATTTAAGAGTTTTAAAAGAAACTATAAATGGAGTCAGAATCCTTAAAGGAATCGAGGCTAATATTATAGATTTTGAGGGTAATATCGATGTTTCAGATAATGTTTTAGAAGAACTTGACTATGCTATTGCAAGTATTCATCCACCATGTATAAAGGTTGGAGAATGCGAGGAAAATACAAATTCACTAATTAAGGCAATGGAAAATCCATATATAAAAATAATTGGACACCCAGATGATAATAGGGTTCCAATTAATTATGAAGCTTTAGTTAAAGCAGCTAAGGACAATGGAGTACTTCTTGAGGTCAATAACTCGTCATTAAATCCAAATGCTCATAGAGTTGGTGCAAGAGAAAATGTTAAAACAATGCTAAGACTTTGCAAAGAACATGAGGTAATGATAATTTTAGGAAGTGACTCGCATATATATTATGATGTTGGTGAATTCGCTAACTGCATAGATGTATTAGAAGAAGCAGATTTTCCAAGTAAATTAGTTTTAAACTTTACTGAAAACCCTTTAGAGATACTTGGAATAAAATAAATTTATAAAAGATATTGACATATAAATTAAAATATAGTAACATTGCCTTTAAACAATACTGAATTAAAGCATTGATTGAGAGTAGTAGAAAGAAAGAGGTTTTAAAGAGAGATGGACGTATGGTGAGAGTCCTCAAACTATCACTTTTGAACTTGCTCATGAGCAGCGGGGTGAAATTAAGTAAGCTTCGCCGGTTATTACCGTTATTTTAATTAAGAGAAAATTTGGATGGTACCGCGTAAATCGCTCCAATAGGAATGATTTACGCGGTTTTTATTTATTTTATGGCAGTGGGATAAGGGGGAATATAGATGCTAAACTACAAAAAATATAAAAGGTTTGAAACTATTAAGTTAAAGGATAGAACATGGCCAGATAAGGAGATAACTAGTGCACCTATTTGGTGTAGCGTTGATTTAAGAGACGGAAATCAAGCACTAGTTAATCCAATGACTGTTGAAGAAAAGGTTGAAATGTTTAATTTACTTGTAGAAATTGGGTTTAAGGAAATAGAGGTAGGATTTCCATCAGCATCACAAATAGAATTTGACTTTCTAAGAAAACTTGTTGATGAGAATATGATTCCTAATGACGTTACAGTACAGGTATTAACACAGGCAAGACCACATCTTATTGAAAGAACTTTTGAGGCATTAAAGGATGTGAAAAAGGCAGTTGTTCACATTTATAACTCTACATCTATACTTCAAAGAGATGTTGTTTTCAATATGAGTAAAGAAGAAATTAAAAAAATTGCAGTTGATGGAGTAAAGCTTGTAAAAGAGTATGCGGATAAATTTAATGGTGAAATAGTTCTTGAATATTCACCTGAGAGCTTTACAGGAACAGAGGTTGAATATGCACTAGATGTATGTCAGGAAGTTGTAGATACATGGGGTGCAGCTCCTGATAGAAAGGTAATAATTAATCTACCTTCAACTGTTGAAATGGATACTCCAAATGTTTATGCTGATCAAATTGAATGGATGGGAAGAAATTTTAAAAACAGAGATAGTATTATCATAAGTGTACATCCTCATAATGATAGGGGAACAGGAGTTGCAGCAGCGGAACTTGCACTACTTGCTGGAGCTGATAGAATTGAAGGAACATTATTTGGAAATGGTGAGAGAACTGGGAATGTAGATGTTTTAAACATTGCCTTTAACATGTTTTCACATGGTGTAAACCCAGAACTTAACATAGAGGATATTGAAAAGATTATTGATGTATATGAAAGATGTTGTAAGATACCTGTTCATATAAGACATCCTTATGCAGGGGATCTTGTATTTACAGCATTCTCAGGATCACATCAAGATGCTATAAACAAGGGAATTAAAAAATACAAGGAAAGAGATAGTGATATATGGGAAGTACCATATCTTCCTATTGATCCAAGTGATTTAGGACGTAAATATGAAGCATTAGTTAGAATTAATAGTCAATCTGGTAAAGGTGGAGTGGCATTTGTAATGGAACAATATTTTGGATTTAAAATGCCAAAATTAATGCATAAGGAATTTGCAAGTATTATTCAAGGGGTATCAGAGGAAAAGGGTGAAGTATCTGCTGATACAATTATGGATAAGTTTAAGGAAGAGTACTTAGAAAAGGAATCACCATTTAAGTTAATTAAATGTAGAGTTAGCGATGAATCATCTGAAGGAAATGAAGTAACAAGAGTTAATGTTAAGCTTCTTTACCGTGGCGAAGAAATGGATATTGAAGCTGAAGGTAATGGTCCAATAGACTCACTAAAGAAGGCTCTAGTCAAGAATAACCTTGTTAATACTTCAATACTTGATTATAATGAACATTCATTAGGTGGAGGTTCAGAGGCTAAGGCTGCCGCTTATGTTAAATTAAAAAGAGAAGATAATGGAAGTGAAACATATGGTGTAGGTGTAGATAGTAATATTACATTAGCATCTGTAAAGGCTGTATTCAGCGCTATAAATAGACTATATAAATAAATGTAATTATAAAGAGTAGGTTGATATTATATAACCTACTCTTTTGTTTTTATAGTATAAAAATTCCATTAATAATTTTATTTTTTATGCTTGATATTTGTGATAATATATCTTAGTGGTAAATAATAAAAAAGGGTTTTTATTATTGAAAAATAGATTGCGTAATATATTAGAATAGTATTTTACTAAAGAATAAAATTATGTAATAATAGATAAGGATATTTTAAAGTGTAGCGAGGTAGTAGATATGAAGATAGGATTTGATCATGAAAAATACTTGGAAGAACAATCCAAATTTATTTTAGAAAGAGTTAATAATTATGACAAATTATATTTAGAGTTTGGTGGAAAGCTTCTTTTTGATCTTCATGCAAAAAGGGTTTTACCTGGGTTTGATGAGAATGCAAAGATTAAATTATTACACAAGTTAAAAGAAAAAGTAGAAGTTGTAATTTGTGTATATGCAGGAGATATAGAAAGAAATAAAATAAGAGGAGATTTTGGGATCACCTATGATATAGACGTTTTAAGACTTATTGATGATCTTAGAAGTCATGAACTTGATGTTAACAGTGTTGTTATTACTCGATATAACGGACAGCCTGCAACCACAGTTTTCATTAATAAGCTTGAAAGACGTGGAATAAAGGTTTATAAACATGAAGCAACTAAGGGATATCCTACAGATGTAGATACTATAGTAAGTGACGAAGGATATGGTAAAAATCCATACATAGAAACAACAAAGCCTATAGTTGTTGTTACAGCGCCAGGTCCTGGAAGTGGTAAGCTTGCAACTTGCTTAAGCCAGCTATATCATGAATATAAAAAAGGTAAAGTTGCAGGATATTCAAAGTTTGAAACTTTCCCGGTATGGAACGTTCCACTTAAACATCCTTTAAATATAGCGTATGAAGCTGCAACAGCTGATCTAAAGGACGTAAATATGATAGACTCCTTCCATTTTGACGAATACAATAAAGTATCTGTTAACTATAATAGAGATATTGAAACATTCCCTGTGTTAAAGAGAATTATAGAAAAAATTACAGGAGAAGAGTCTATTTATAAATCACCTACGGATATGGGGGTTAATAGAGTAGGCTTTGGAATTATTGATGATGAGATAGTTAAGGAAGCATCAAGACAAGAAGTTATAAGAAGATACTTTAAAACTGGATGTGAATACAAAAAAGGATACGTAGATAAAGATACTTTTGATAGAGTAAAGCTTATTATGGAAGAGCTTAATCTAAAAGAAACAGATAGAAAGGTTGTTATACCAGCTAGAGAACACTCTGCAAAGCTTAAAGAACAATCAACAAAAAATGAGGTTTGTCCAGCTGTTGCTATAGAACTTCAGGATGGTTCAATTCTTACAGGTAAAAGTTCTTGCGTTATGGATGCAACTGCTGCTGTAATATTAAATGCAGTTAAACATTTTGCTAATATTTCTGATGATATACATTTAATATCACCTGTTATACTTGAACCAATTATAAATCTTAAATCTAATACTCTTAATAGTAAAAACACTCCACTAGACTGTGAAGAAATTTTAATGGCATTGAGTATATGTGCAGTTACAAATCCAACAGCTCAAGTAGCCCTTGAAAAATTATCAATGCTTAAGGGGTCTCAAGCACATTCTACTACTATATTAAGTAGAAGTGATGAACAAACATTTAGAAAACTTGGTATAGATATTACAAGTGATCCTGAATACCCAACAGCGAACTTATATTATAATGCATAAATCTTATTCTTATTAAATATGAATTTATATAAAAAGAAACCGTAAAATTATTTTACGGTTTCTTTTTAATTTGTTTAAACTATACACTTAGGTAAAAAAATGTATTATTGTAATCATATGGTAATAGTTTTTATCATAAAAATAATGAATTTAGAAATTGCTTAAGGGGGAATTGTCTTGGTAAGTTTTATTGAATTTTCTAATGTTAAAAAGACATATAAAATGGGTGAGGTAAAAATAAATGCACTTGATGGAGTAGATTTTTCTATTAACAAAGGTGAATTTGTTGTGGTTGCCGGAGCTAGTGGAGCAGGTAAGAGTACTATATTAAATATTTTAGGCGGAATGGATATGCCAACTAGTGGAAGAGTTTTTGTAGACAGTAAAGACATAAGTTCCTATAATCAAAGAAGTTTAACCGCATACAGAAGACATGAAATAGGTTTTGTATTTCAGTTTTATAATTTAGTACAAAATCTAACTGCAATAGAGAATATAGAACTTGCAACACAAATATGTAAAAACCCATTTAATCCTGAGGAAATTCTAGAAGCGGTAGGTTTAAAGAGTAGACGTGATAACTTTCCATCTCAGCTATCAGGAGGAGAGCAACAAAGGATTGCAATTGCAAGGGCTTTAGCTAAGAATCCTAAGCTATTACTTTGTGATGAACCTACAGGAGCTTTAGATTATAATACAGGAAAGTCTATACTTAAACTTTTACAAGACACTAATAGAAAAATAGGTATGACGGTAGTTGTTATAACTCATAACATGGCTTTGGCACCAATGGGAGACAAAATAATTACTGTAAGAAACGGCAAGATACATAACATAGAAAAAAATGAGAAACCAGTACCTGTAGAAAGGATTGAGTGGTAGTTATGAAATTTTCTATTATTAAAGATACTACTCGAGAAGTTAAAAAGTCTATTGGAAGGTTTTTGTCTATATTTTTTATTGTTGCATTAGGGGTAGCCTTTTTTGCAGGTGTAAATGTTGCATCGCCAATAATGGAGTCAACAGCAGATAATTATTTTGATAGAAATAATCTTATGGATATTCAACTTATTTCAAATCTTGGATTAACAGATAGTGATATAAATGAATTGAGCAAAATAAAAGAAGTTAAGAGAACTTCAGGAGGTTATTCCAAAGATGTTCTAACTAATATTGATAAAAAAGAATTAGTAATTAGAGTACATTCACTTGATTTAGATAAATTAAGTGATAAACCTGGAGAATATATAAATAAGCCAAGCCTAGTTGAAGGAAGGTTTCCAGTTAAACTCGGAGAATGTGTAATTGAATCTTCACTAATGGAAAAGAATATTAACATAGGCTCAAAGATAGAGATTTATGGTGATAATAATGAAAGTTTGGAAGATACCTTTAAAAATACTAAGTACACAGTTGTAGGTAAGGTTCAAACACCATATTATATTTCTGAGCAAAAGGGTAGCAGTACAATTGGAAACGGTCAGCTTGATACTTTTATTATGGTACCTAAAGATGAGTTTAAAAGTAAAATATATACTGATGTAAATATAACATTAAAGGGAACAAAAGGTCTACTTTCCTATAGTGATGAGTATGATGAAAATGTGAAAAAGGTAAAAAAAGAAATAGAAAACTTAGGTAAGAAAAGAGCTTCATTAAGATACGATGAAGTTATAAGTGATGCAAATGAAAAGTTAGAAGCTGGAAAGAAAGAGCTAAATGATAAAAGATCCTCAGCATATAAAGAGCTTTCAAATGCAAAAATAAAAATAAATAAAGCTAAGGATGACTTAGAAAAAGGGGAAAAGCAACTAATTAAAAAAGAAAGTAGTTTTAAAAAGCTTATTGAAGACTCCAAATTTAGAATAGATATGGAAGAAAATAATCTTATAGCTAATGAGAAAGCATTAAATAATAGTTATAACGATTTTATAAAAAATAAACCTAGCGTTGAAAAGAATTTAGAGCTTTCTAAAACTAAAATAAGAGAAGAGCAAAATAAAATAAATGAGTTAAAATCTCAAATAAGTTTCATGGAAAATGAAGTAGCCTATGGTAATAAATCAGATATTGAGAAAAAGGAATTAGAGAAGAAAATAATTGATACAAGAAAAACTCTTGTTGAATTAGAATCTTATATAGACAGTGCTAAAAAGAATTTAGATTTAAAGATGCAAGAGTTAGAATTATCTCAAATAAAATTTAAAGAATCTTTTATTACAATTGCCAATGCAAAGGAAGAAATAAGTAAGCAAAGATTAAAAATTAAGAATAGTGAAGTTTTAGCGCAAAAAGAATTTGTTAAAGCTAAAGAAGAGATAAAAAGGGGTAAAGCTAAGATTTTAAGTTCTGAAAATATATATAATAAAAATAAAGAAAAAGCGGATAGAGAGTTTTTAAAAGCGGATAATGAGATTAAACAAAAAGAAAAAGACATAAAAGGTATTAAGGAAGGTAAATGGTATGTACTAGATAGAAATGCTAACTATGGTTTTGTTGACTTTGGAAATTCAGCTGAAAGTATAAGTGCTATTGCAAAGGTATTTCCCTTATTTTTCTTTTTAGTAGCGGCACTTATATGTCTTACAACTATGACAAGAATGGTAGATGAACAAAGAGTAAATATCGGTACATTAAAGGGTCTTGGTTACGATAAAGCCTCTATTGCATTTAAATATATAGTATATGCAGCTTTTGCTAGTATTGGAGGAAGTATACTTGGACTTATTGTAGGATTAACTGTATTTCCTACTGTCATATATAACGCATATACAAGTATGACCTACACACTGCCACCTATAATCTTAAATTTTGATATTGGAGTTTCTTTAATTGCAATCCTTGTAGCTACATTAGTAACTACCTTATCTGCATTGCTTGCTTGTTATAAAGAACTATTAGAGGAACCATCACTTTTAATGAGGCCTAAAGCTCCAAAACAAGGAAAGAGAATTTTACTTGAGAGAATAGGTTTTATATGGAGTAGAATGAACTTTATACAGAAAGTAACTGCAAGAAATATTTTTAGATATAAGAAGCGTTTTTTTATGACTGTGATTGGTATATCAGGCTGTACAGCTCTTTTGGTAAGTGGATTTGGAATTCGTGATTCAATTTCATCAATTGTTGAAAAACAATATGGTGATGTTTTTAAGTATAATGCAGTTGCAAGTTATAAGTCTGAGGTTCTAAGTATTGAAGAAAATAAGAACTTAGAAGCTATATCTAAGGATAAAAGAATTTTAGATTTTGAAAATGTAAGAATAAAGAATATTAATGTATCTAAAGGAAATAAAGAGAAAGAAGTTAATATATTTGTTTTAGAAAATTCAAGTAAAATGAATAGCTTTGTAAATACTATAAATAGAGTATCTGGAGAAAAATATACTATTTCTAATAAAGGGGTAATTATTACAGAAAAGATTTCTAAAATATTAGGAGTTAAAATAGGAGACTTTATATCCATTGAGGATAAAAATAAAAATAAGCATAATGTATTAGTTGAGGGAGTATCAGAAAATTATATTTCTCACTATGTTTACATGACTCCTGAATTTTATAAAAATCTTTTTAATGAGGAAGTAAAATACAATCAAATACTTTTAAAAGTGAAAAATACCAATAAAGAAATTGAAAAAGCTATCTCAATTGATATAATGAAAGAGACAAACATTAATTCCATTAAATTTACTTCAACCTTGATGGAATCATTTGATAGCATGATTTCTAACTTAAATTATGTAGTACTTCTTATGATAGTGTCAGCAGGTGCTCTCGCTTTTGTAGTTTTATATAATCTTACAAATGTAAATATAAGTGAAAGACTAAGAGAGATAGCAACTATAAAGGTTTTAGGATTTTATGATAATGAAGTGTCTTCATATGTATTTAGAGAAAATATTATATTAACTTTTATTGGAAGTTTATTTGGGCTTAGTTTAGGTACTTTTCTTCATAGATTCATTATGGTAACAGCAGAACTTGAATCAATTATGTTTGGAAGAGATATTAAACTATTTAGTTATATTATATCTGCATTATTAACAATTGTTTTTGGGCTTTTAGTTAATTGGTTTATGTATTATAAACTTAAAAAAATAAATATGGTAGAATCTTTAAAGTCAATTGACTAATAATTTTGATTTATAAAAAAGTAGCTCTTTTTAAGGAGTTATAATATGAAGTATATGGTAGGACAAAAGATGAAAAAAATAGATTTAACAAAAGGGAACGTTTTAAAAGTTATACTATCTCTTGCAACTCCATTAGTGGTAACCTCACTTTTGCAATTTGCATATAACTTTGTAAATATGATTTGGGTTGGAGGACTTGGTAGTGGTGCTGTTGCGAGTATAGGAGCATCTAGTATTTACATTGGACTAGGATACTCAGTAAATGCAATGGTGGTTATTGGAGGGAGTGTTAAAGTAGCACATGCCTTAGGAAAAAAAGATGAAGAAGAAGTAAATAAATATATAAATACTTCTTTTATATTAAACTTTACCCTAGGTATAATATTTGGGTCAATTATATTAATTTATGGTAAGAGTCTCATAGGCTTTCTTGGAATAAATGATTTGAAAGTTAATAAGTCAGCTTTATCATATCTTTTAATTAATGGTTCAACAATGGTAATAGTGTTTTTTAATACTTTTTATACTAGAATTTTTTCTAGCTTTGGTAATAATAAAATATCATTAAAGATTAGTGGAATAGGATTGATTTTAAATATAATACTAGATCCAATTTTTATATATACTTTTAAATTAGGTGTAAATGGTGCAGCAATTGCAACGGTGATTTCTAATATCGTTGTATTTATAATGTCGGTTTATTTTTCAAAGGATTTTTATACTGTAAACTTTAAAAAATACTTTGATATTATTGCACTAAAGGAAATAATGAGACTCGGTATTCCAAATTCTATGCAAAGAATAATATTTACTTTGATAAATATTGCCTTAGCAAAAATTATTTCTAAATTCGGAGCTGATGCTATAGCAGCTCAAAAGATTGGACTTCAAATAGAATCAATAACTTTTACTATAATTGGTGGGTTTAATGGAGCTGCTGCAAGTTTTGTTGGTCAAAATTTTGGAGCTAAAAGGCTAGATAGAATAAATAGCGGATATAAAATCTCCTTGATACTCGGAACAATTTATACATTATTTATTACAATTGCATTTATAGCTATACCTGAAAGGTTAGCAGCAATATTTGTGAGAGATATAATAACCATAAAGATTACAGCAGATTACTTAAGAATAATTGGAATTTCACAAATCCTTGCTGCAGTTGAGATGATTACTAATGGTGCGTTTACCGGACTTGGTTCAACAAAATACTCAGCTATTATAAGTGTGTCATTAACAGTAATTAGAGTTCCACTAGCCTTAGTTTTAATTGATTACTTTGAAGTTAATGGAGTTTGGTGGAGTATAGCAATATCTAGTATGTTAAAGGGAATTGTTGCTTTTAGTGTATATAGGTTTATTCTATGGAAAAAGGTAGTTAGAAGAATTAAATACTCTTAATAACTTTAATGATTTTTCTATAAAGACGATAAAACACCTAGAGAAAGTTTTTTCTAGGTGTTTTATAATTTTTGAATAAATATATATATAAATGTATAAAAAAGTAAAAAAATGATGAATTTTTGTTAAATTAATATAAAAAAATAGAAAAAATATGGAAAAGTAGATTAAAAGTAGTATAATAATTAGTAGGGATTAAGCCATAGATTTTTAATTGTTCTAAAAATTTAAATAATGTTTGTGCAAATTGAGAGAGGAATACTATGATTGAAACTGTTATCTTAGCTATGATTTTTGCAAAAGTAAAGGGATATAATATAAAACCTGTGTTTAATTCGTGGGAGTTTTATCCCGTAATTTTTATGGAACTTATAATTATAATTGCACAGATTAATATATTTCTAGGTAATTATTTTTTAGTACAATATTCTGGAATTTTAAAGACAACGTATCTTTGTACATATCTATTTATTATATTTAAGCATGAAATATATATAAAGGCTATAATAGGTTCAGCTTTTATAGTGCTTGGAGGACTTTTAAATGATATTGCTATAAAGTCTAATTCAGGAATGATGCCTGTTTTTCCTGCATTATCTTATTTAACAGGATATGCTAAAGTAGATTCATTTTCTAAGGTGAATGATATCCACGTGTTGGGAAGTTCATCTGTAAAATATATTTGCTTAACAGATATATTTGATTTAGGGTATAGTATTTTGAGTATTGGAGATATATTTATTAGAGTTTTTGTGTTTATTATTATTTATGCTGCTATTAAAAAAATAAATGAAAGTAGAATAATTAAATTATAGTTTAAAAGGAGAAATACAAGTGTTAGAGTTACCGTTTATAGAATTTTTATTTAGAGCTATACCTGAAGCCTTTTTATTTGTATTTGCTATACTAACATTCTCAAAATTTAAGGTAAAGGTATCTAGATTTATGATTTCAGGGTTTGTAGTAGCAATTTCATTTTTGTTAATTAGAAGTCTTCCAATTAATTATGGAGTACATACTGTTTTATCATTAATAGCTATTATAGTGACAAGTTCTATTATAAATAAAATAGATATTATAAGTTGTATTAAGGCAAGTATATTAATATTAATAATTCAGCTTTTATGTGAAGGGTTAAATGTATTTATTATAGAAAAAATTTTAGATATGAATATAAGTGAAGTTTTTGCTAATCCAATACAAAAAATATTTTATGGCATACCTTCATTATTGGTTATATGGATAGTAGTATTGATTTGTTACTTTTTATTAAAAAGGAGAAGACAGTTGAAAAATGTTTAAGGTAGATAAAGTAGCTAATAAATTAGGAAATAATATTTCAAAGGAATTAAACTTTGATGGGGATAAAAGGGATGTTATAGTTTATGGTATATTTGCAATACTTCAAATTACACTTTCTATAGTTATAACATCAGTCTTTGGACTGTTTTTAGGGGTTTTACTTGAATCTTTAATTGTATCATTTGCAACAGCTATACTTAGAAAATACTCTGGAGGAGCACATGCAAATACTCCAGGTAAATGTATTGTTATTGGTACAATAGTTTGTGTATTACCTACATTTTTAATAACAAAGTTAATATATGATTTTAATATTTATATAGTTAGTTTAATTGGAATTATTATTTTTATTGGTACATATTATTTGATTTATATGTTTGCACCTGTTGACAGTGTAGCAAAGCCAATAAGAAATCAGGATAAAAGAAAAAAGCTAAAGAAAGGTTCTATACTTATACTAAGTGTATATTTAGTTATTGTTATATGTTTAATTCTAAGCTATAAAGTTACCTTAAATAATAAGTACTTAATATATGCTATATGTATGTACATAGGAATAGCTTGGCAAGCATTTACACTAACTAATGCATCACATTTTATATTAAAAAAATAGAATCTTTTAAATATACTTTTAAGGAGGAACTAAAATGAAAAAGTTAGGTAACAAAGTATTAATGGCGGTTGCTGCTATAGCAACAGTTGCAGCATCAGTTGTAGCAACATCAGCATGTTTATGGTATTCCTATCAACCAGAGGAGCCAAAATGCTTAGAAGAAAACTAAAAAATAATAAGGATCGGTTATCCGATCTTTTATTATTTTTTTAGTTATGAGGACAAATGATGAGTATAATAAAAAATAATAGAGAAAAACAAATAAATGATATATTATCAATTGTAAAGTTATCAACTTTACTTTTTGTACTAATAATAGTTTTTAAATATTTTTTTAAACAATATGAGTATATAGAGAGTCCTACAGATGTTAATTATGGGCTTATTTATATAGGCATAGTAGTTATATCCCTAATGCTTATTTATACTATATGGATGTTTTCTATAAAAAGAGAAAAGGTTATTAAGAAAAATAATTATATTCAACATATAGAAAATATAACCTTTATTGGGATAATATTAGCTGTAATATTTTTTACAGGTATACATGAGAGTCAATATAAATTTTTATTTTTGTTTATTGTTATTACAACTACTATACAATCAGGAATTAAACAAGGAATGATTATTGCCATATCATCCTCTGCTATTATACTCTTAATAGATTTAATATTTGCACCAAGTGCACCTGTTAATGCATATTTTGAAAATGATATTATATTATCTGGTGTATTTATATTAACTTCATGGCCACTAGGCTTTTACGTGAAAATTGAAGGTGAACATATAAAAGAATTAGAGAATATGGTTAATTATGATGGATTAACAGGGGTATATAATCATAGGTATTTTCGTGACTTTTTAAGGTCTTGTGTAAAGTATAGTGATGATGTTAAGAGTTCAGTTTCACTGATATTTATAGATATAGATTATTTTAAGTATTATAACGATTTATATGGTCATCAAAAGGGAGATGAAGTACTTAAGATTATAGGAGCAATCCTTAAAAGAAGTGTAACTGATGATGATATAGTGGCAAGATATGGTGGGGAGGAATTTGGAATAATCCTACCTAGAAAGACAGAAGAAGAAGCAATAAAAATAGCAGAAAAAATAAGAATTGATATAGAAAATACATATTTTGATGGTCAAGAGAACCAACCAAATGGAAATCTTACAGTATCACTGGGTGTATCTGTTTATCCTGATAAAGCATCAAATGATATAGAACTATTAAAAAGTGCAGATGATGCCCTATATAAAGCTAAGTTCTTTAAGAAAAACAGAGTAGAAAGATATGTATCTATATTAGATGATTTAAAAAGTAATATAGAGGAAAGGCATGTTGAAGTTATAGCATCAATTAAAACATTAATAAGTGTTATTAACTCTAAAGATAGGTACACCTATGCTCATACAGAAAGAGTAGTTCTCTATAGTAGGCTTTTAGCAGATGAACTAGATCTTTCTGAGGAAGATAAAAAAACTCTGATTTACGGTGCTTATATGCATGATATAGGTAAAATTAATATTCCTAAGGAAGTTTTAAATAAAAAGATGCCTTTAAACGATGAGGAATGGAATATGGTGCAAAACCACCCTGAAAATGGTATGGATATAGTTAAATGTGTAGATTCGCTTAATAATGTTACACCTTTAATACTTCATCATCATGAAAAGTATAATGGAGAAGGTTATCCAGGAAAGTTAAAGGGTGAAGATATACCGTTTTTAGCAAGGGTATTAACGATTGTAGATAGTTTTGATGCTATGACATCAGATAGACCATATAATAAGAGTAAAACCTATGAGGAAGCGATTAAGGAGCTTATAAGGTGTAGTGGAACACAGTTTGACCCTGACATAGTAAAAGTCTTTATTAAGGTCATAAAAGAGAATAAGGATAATTTCCACAGAATATAGATAAAAGGTATGAAAGTAAGTCTTTCATACCTTTTTAATTTACTTTGCAAGAATCAAAGATACTTCTCTAATAACTTTACATGCTACTGCTGTTGAAACTCCACTAGTATCAAAACTTGGTGAAAGTTCAACCACGTCTGCACCAACTAAGTTAAGATCTTTCATTATGTTAATACCATTTAATAGTTCCTTCATTGTTATTCCACCTGGTTCAGGAGTTCCTGTACCAGAAAAAACAGATGGATCAAGAACATCAAGGTCAATTGTTAAATAAACAGGCTTACCTGAAAGATTCTTAACAGCACTTTCTAGTGTAGATAAGTCGAATTTATTCATAATAGTATGATCGTTTGACCATTTGAATTCTTCACGAGTTCCAGATCTTATGCCGAATTGGTATATTCTATTATCACCAAGAATATCATGGGCACGTCTTATAACCGTTGCGTGGGATAGCTTCTCTCCCATATAATCTTCACGAAGATCAGTGTGTGCATCAAAATGTATTATATGAAGATCAGGATAAGCATTGTAAAGACTTTCAATTACAGGTAAGGACACTAGGTGTTCCCCTCCAATTAAAAGTGGTTTTTTCTCATCTCCAATAATCGCTTTTGAGGTAGTTTTAATTGCTTCTAAGGCTTTTTCGGTATTACCAAATGGCATATCTACATCACCTATATCTGAAATCTTAAAATCTTCAAGATCAAGATCAAGATAAGGAGAATAGGTTTCAAGGCCGTATGAATCAATTCTAATTTGCGCAGGAGCAAATCTTGTTCCTGGTCTAAAACTTGTAGTTCCATCAAATGGAGCACCAAACATTACTACTGTAGAATCTTCATAGTTTGAATCGAATCCTATAAATGAACTAGTTGAATAAGTATTAAGCATTGTTTAGTTCATCCTTTACATAGCTAGGTAACATAAATGCTCCGATATGAAGATCTGTGTTGTAGTATTTTGTTTTAATGTTTAGTGAATTCCATACATCAGCCTTTAAATCCTTAATTGGATCAAATTTCTTTGATGCAAATCCAAATAGCCAGTGTCCTGATGGATATGTTGGCATATGGAATTGATAAACCTTAGCTATTGGGAAAGTTTCCTTGATCTTTAGATGAGCCCTTTTCATTTCATGTGAATAAGTTGAGTAATATGGGCTCTCATGTTGGTTTATAAGTATACCCTCATCAGTTAAAACTCTTTTACAGTTATTATAGAATTCATATGTGAAAAGTCCTTCACCAGGCCCTATTGGATCAGTTGAATCTACTAGTATAAGGTCATAGGTTGAATCCTTTGCATCTTGAACAAACTTAAGACCATCTTCAAAGTGAAGAGTAAGTCTTTCATCAGTAAGTTTTCCAGCAGTTATAGGAAGGTATTTTTCACAAAGTCTTACAACTCTTTCGTCAATTTCAACCATATCTACTTTTTCAACAGATGAATATCTTAGAACTTCTCTAGCAGTTCCTCCATCTCCACCACCAATTATAAGTACATTTTTAATAGCTGGATTTACAGCCATAGGAATATGAGTAATCATATCATGGTAAATAAATTCATCCTTTTCTGTTACCATCATAAGTCCATCTAGAGTAAAGAATCTACCAAAAGTATCGCTTTCAAAAAAGTCGATTTGTTGGAATTCAGACTTTTCTGAGTGAATATGTTCCTTAACCTTTATTGAAAACTTAGTGTCCTCTTGGTGGTTCTCTGTATACCATAAATCTATCATATTGTCCTCCTGACTTTTATCTAATATTTGTATCATATATGGGTCATCATCTTCATTAAGTGTTATTGTACCTTCGTCCTTAAGATATAGATAATGATCAATAATTTCTTTAGTGATTTGTTCTCCTGGGATTATTAAAGGAATACCAGGTGGGTAAACCATTATTGACTCTCCTGCTACAAGACCTTCAGTATCCTTTATATGCATAAGCTTTTTAGGATGATAGTAGGCATCTCTTGGAGTAAGTAAAATCTTAGGGTTCTTTAAACTTGATAAAACATCTACGTCCTTTTTAGGCAAAGTATTAAAGAAGCGTTTACTTACGTCCATTAGGGCTTCAACAAGCTTATTAATTGTATCTTCAGTGTCCCCAAATGAAACAATAGCTAGAACTACATTAGGCTCAGCAAGTTCCATTTGAATGGAGTACTCGTTAACTAATAAATCATATACAAAGAAGCCTGATAAACCAAGATCACTTACTTTGATTACAATTTTTAGTTCATCATAATCATATACTCCCTTAGAGTTAATATAAGAATCTCTTTGAATACACTTAAGTCCAGGAATTTTATTTATTTCTCGTTTTGCATTTTTAGTTAATGCTAAAAGCTTGCCTAGTCTTTCCTCGCCTTCTAAAACAAGCTTTTTTCTAGCTAAATCTATAGAAGACATTAAAAGATAAGAAGCAGAAGTGGTTTGTAGGAGATTGATAGTCGAACGTACCTTTGTTTTAGAAATAAATCCTTCATTGTGTAATAAAACAGAGGATTGAGTAAGTGAACCACCTGTTTTATGCATACTTACAGTAACTAAATCCGCTCCAAGTGCAGCACCACAAGAAGGAAGCTCAGGGTGAAAATTAAAGTGTGCACCATGGGCTTCATCAACTAAAACAGGGATTTCCCTATCGTGAGAAATCCTTATAATCTCCTTAAGATTAGATGTAGCTCCAAAATAAGTAGGGTTAATAACAAGTACTGCTTTAACATCGTTATGAAGATCTAAAGCATGACTTAGAGCTTCCGGTGTAATTCCGTTTACTATTCCGTATTCTACATCAATTTCTGGCTCAATAAATATAGGTCTAACACCTGATAATATTAGAGCGTTTATTGCTGACTTATGAACATTTCTTGGAAGTATAACCTTATCTCCATGTTCCAGTGCAGCCATTATCATATATTGAACTCCTGATGTTGAGCCATTAACAAGCATGAAAGCGTTATCACATTGAAAGGCATCTGCAATTAGGCTTTCAGCTTCTTTAATTACACCTGTTGGATTAGATAGATTGTCAACAGTTTTAGAAGAATTAACGTCCATTTTCAGAGTCATCTCTCCCCAAACTTCCTTTAATTCTTCTAAGTAATTTCCTCGTTTATGACCTGGAACATCAAAACACGTAACATCTTTATGGGCATATTCTATAACCCTAGATAGAAGAGGAGTATTACAATGTTTTTTCATAATTATCATAGTCCTCCGGCTCAAACATAGCTTCTTCTACATTAGTACCATAGAAAATTTCGTCCATTTCTTTCTTTACTTTTTTCACGATCATTGACGCTTCACCTGGATGAAGATCATCCTTGGTGTAACCAAATAAATAGTTATTTAAATCAAACTTCTTTAACTTACACTTTGTATGGAATATGTGTTCCTGATACACATTAACATCTATCATATTGTACAGATGTTTAATGTTCTTTGGAATAAAGTTCTGTATAGAGTCAATTGGGTGATCGATATAAATCTTTTGACCTCCGATATCACGTGTAAATCCTCTAACACGATAATCAATAGTCATTATATCCGCATCAAAGGAATGAATAAGAAAGTTCAGCGCCTTTAGTGGAGATATTTCACCACAAGTTGATACGTCAATATCCGCTCTAAACGTACTAATACCTTCATGTGGATGGTATTCTGGGTAAGTATGAACAGTTATATGGCTTTTATCTAAATGAGCTAAAACTGTTTCTGGTAATGGACCAGGTGATGCTGTTGTAGGAGATCCTGGTACTGACTCTACAGGTCCCTCTGAAATTAAAATGGTTACACTAGCCCCCTGTGGATCATAGTCTTGCTTTGCAATATTTAAAACATTTGCGCCTATAATTTCAGTAACTGTAGTTAAAATCTTAGTAAGCCTATCTGCACTGTACTGCTCATCAATATATTCAATGTATGCATTTCTGTCTACTTCTGTTTTTGTGTAGCAGATATCGTACATGTTAAAGCTCAAAGTTTTTGTTAGATTATTAAATCCATGTAATTTTAGTTTATTTGGTTGCGCTTTTTCCATTTCTTTTCAAATCAATCTCCTTTACGATAAAATAAATAAATTAAAATTTATTGATGTAATTATAGAATAAATTTTCAACAATTACAAATAAAAAATTATCGATTTATATAAAAACTACTAAAATATACGAAACATTTTAACTTTTTTATATAAATTTTACATCATAATTTATTATGTCCAGTATAAAAATTCTCACTCATTATTGTTAAAGTCAGTTTATTTAATATGATATAATATAAAAGATTGCTAGGTTAAATAGCAAAATTTTTTATATAAGGTGATAAATTTATATGAGATTTTTAAAAGTGGAAAGATCAATAGTAAAAATAGGCAAGGATATTGCAGCTTTAAAATTAGCAAAAAAATATCTGTCAAATTTGGAAGAAATAGAGGATGTTCAAAAAGATTTAAATAAAAAAAGACAAGATCTAGTTAATGAACTTTATAGTGAAGATAGTGTTTCATACATTGAATGTGTAGATTTTTTAGATGATTTTGTAGGTAGAAACCTTGAAAGAGATGAACAACTTGAAGTATTAAAAATAATCAAAGAAACATTTGGAAGAGAATGTGCAGATGCAGGAAAAGTAGGAAGTGGTATTAATGCTTGGCTTAAAAAGCTTAATATCGATCATAGTTGGATAGAAGTTGAAAATTCTGACTGGCCAAGTTTACTTATAAAGGAATTTGGAGTTTTTAACAATATAATTTTAGATTAAGATTATAAAAGGCAATTAATAGGATAGAATTCTATTAATTGCCTTTTTATTTTTATAAAGGTAACTCTAAGTTAATGGCGTGAATATATTAGTAGGAAGGAGGTAAGAGTATGAATAAAAAATTGGATTATAGAAAACTATTTGCAGGAATAAATATGCCAGTAGCATTAGAAGATGGACGTTGTGTAGTTCCTATAAATTTTGATAATGCAGCAACTACACCACCATTTAAATGCGTAAATAATATGATTATACAAAATATATTAATGTATGGGTCAATTGGTAGAGGTAAAGGACAAAAGTCAGAGTATTGTACTGACGCTTATGAAGAGGCTAGGGAATTTATATTAGATTTTTTTAATCTTTCTAATAGAAAGGATTATACTGTTATATATGTGAAGAATGCCACTGAAGGTATTAATCTACTTGCTAGGTCTTTAATTAAAGAAAGTGATGAAGTGGTATTAACAACTAGAATGGAGCATCATGCAAATGATATTCCTTGGAGATATGTATCTAAAGTAGAATATATAGATGTTGATGAAAATGGAAAAATAGACATAAACGATATAGAAAAAAAACTTAAAAACTTAAAAGGTAAAGTAAAGTTTGTAAGTATTAGTGGGGCATCAAATGTGACTGGATATATTAATGATATTAATAAAATAGCACAGATAACACATAAATATGGTGCAAAAATAGTTGTTGATGCTGCCCAACTAATAGCACATAGAGCTATAAATATGGCGGGTAATGAAAATGATGACCATATTGATTTTATGACTTTTTCAGGACATAAATTATACGCACCTTTTGGAAGTGGTGTAGTTGTAGGACTTAGGGAAGCATTTAATGATGGAAATTTGTTCCTTTACGGAGGAGGAGCTGTGGAGGCAGTACTAGATGATAATGTCTATTGGCAAAAATCTCCGGGTAAGTATGAGGCAGGGACACCTAATTTTATTGGGGTAATTGCCTTAGTTACCGCAATGAAATCACTTATATCAATTGGGTTTGATAATATTAAAACTCACGAAGATGAACTAAGAGATCATGCAATAAAGAAGTTATCAAACATTGATAGAATTGTGTTATATGGTGATAGCAAGTGCACTGAAAGGCTTGGTGTAGTTCCTTTTAATATTGAGGGGGTAGGCCATAACATAGTAGCAGAAAGACTTGCAGACTATAGAGCTATAGCCGTCAGACATGGTGGATTTTGTGCTCATTCATATGTGAGAAGACTATTAGGTATAAGTAATGAAAAAGCATATAACTATATAATTAACGGTGTAGATATGCCAGGTATGGTTAGAGCAAGTTTTGGTTTGTATAATACAACAGAAGAGATTGATGAGTTTATTGATGTATTGAAAAAAATAATTACAAGACATATCAAATAAGCCTATATATAAATATCAGGTATAAAGCTATAGCTTTATACCTGATATTTTGTAAGTAATTATATTGTTAGTTACTTATTACCAATTAAGTTGCCTATGGATATAAATAGATTTGAGAAAAACTCCTTTACCTGTTCAAAGAAACCCTTAGCTTCATCACTTGAAATAACATCCTTCAGCTTGGAAGTTGCATCATTTAATTGATCTTTAATTTTATTAAAGTCTAAATCAAGGTTATTGATTTTATTCATTAAATCTGTTATTTTTTGAATCTCTTCTTGACTAAGGTTTGCACCGTAGTTATTTGTTACATTAACAACTATTTTTTCGATTTCCTTTTCCCCTGTAGGATTTTCTTTAATTACTTCCTTTTTAACTTCATTTATTATGTTTGCTGCTTCGTCTTGTCCAACTTTTTCACCAAGTTCACCGGTTACGATTATTTCCTCATTAGCAGCTTTTTTCTTATTTTCATCTATTTTTTCTCCGCCTTTACTATTTTCAAAGCCCTTAAGTATGCCTGTTAATGCAGCAGTACCAGATACATTAAAAGGGGCACCAGCTTTAACAATTGCATTTTCTATTCCTGCAGTAATCAAAGCGTTTCTAATCATACTTTCAGTAACCCAATATATATTATGGGTTGAGATTTGAAGTCCACCGCTACTTGTTGGTTCTACAAATGAGCAAGAAATAGATTTTGTTCCTATTTGTTTTGAAGAAGCAACACCTCCTAGGTATTTTTCCTCTTCACTTTTGGTAACTTCAAGTATATTAGCTTCTTTTTTATCAACATTAAAATACTTTAGCATTTCATTTTTTTGATTACTGTTAAGGTCAGCACCTAATGTAACAACTTTATAAGAGTCGGCATATACTGTTTTAGTAGTAATAGAAGTAGTTGCGGATATAAATAATATCCCAATTAATATTTTGCCTAGTAATCTTTTTAATTTCATAGTTAAAATCTCCTTTACATACATTATAAGGATCAAAATCCTATTATTATGATAGCTTAATAATTATAACATAAAAAATAACTGTAAAAGTATAAAATATATTACGGTAAAAAAGGGTTGTGTTTTTGCGTCACAACCCTTCTATATAAATTAACATTTGCTAAAGTATTTATCATAGATTCCTGTTAATATCTTTATATGAAGTTCTTCATCTAAAATAATCCTCTTAAGTATAGCATTTATATTTTCATCATGAATTACTTTTATACTATTTTCATATTGCTTTATAGCTTTTAATTCATCTGTAATATCAGACTTTATAATAGCTTTTGGTTCATTGGTATAATCAACAAATTTTGGGCTCCAGTAGTTATATTTATCTTTTTTCTTTATCCAAAATCCTGGGTCATCTCCAAGTTCGATTATCATTTTACCAAGTACTTCAAGATGGTGCATTTCAACTATAGAAATTTTAAGTAAAACCTCTGATATTTCAGGATAAGACTTAAAAAGTTTTATTTTTTGATAAGTATACTGTGATACTGCTGAAAATTCGGAAACCATTCCTGCGTAGTTTTGTAAAATTATTTTTGCATAGTAAGGATTTTTTTCAGATATATTAATCTTTGGATAGGGTAGGTTAACCATGAAGCTATTTTTCATCTATTAAACTCCTTGCAATTGTTTATATAGTTACAATATTATTTTATGATTAGAAATTAGTAATATTACTATCAGGTTTCTAATATAAATATAGGCACAAATTGATATAATTTATTAGTTATGGTAATATATGATAAAAATATAGGTGCGGAAGGAATAAAAGCTTTGAATTTGGAGAAAATAGCTAATATATTAACTCCTGCAAGGATTTATATTCTTAAAAAGTTTGAAATTATATTATAAAAAGGATGTAAAACTACATCCTTTTTATAATATAATTAATAGTGTAAAATAAAAAAAATTTAGGAGTAAGAAAATGGGGAAAGGGTTAATAGTAATAGAAAAAGAGAAGATAAGACATTTTGAAAAACTTTTACATATAGCTAAAGGAAATAATACATTAAATATGTTCTTGGAGAAGTGTAATGTGGATCCTTTATATATTGAATGGGCTATTTCTGGACGTAGCTTTGTAATTCCCCATGATAATTTACTTAGAATCCTTGGAGAGGCTTCAGAAGGTAGAGTGAGTTTTGAAAAATTTAAAAACGTATTTAAAGGATATGAACAGCCAATGATAAAAGAAGGTCAAATTTGGTTCATATCTGTTAAAGAAGAGGAAAAAGCATACTATATAGTAGATTCAAGTGTATGTGGAGAATATAGTAACTACATAAAAGTAGCACCTATAGTTGATTATAGACATAACATTAAAGGTGATACTATAAAATTAATATATGAAACTTTAGATGGAATAATATTAAAAAATGTTATAATATTAGATGATTATAAAGTGGTGGAAAAAAGTACACTTTTAAGTTTTATAGCAAATTTAAAAAATGATTTAGTCGATAATATTGAGGATATAAAATATATCTCTGAGGATAGAAAAGGATTTACTTCATATTTTAAAAAAATTTTATATAAATTATAGTAGTTTAAGGAGAATTTATGATAGAAAAATTTAATCAATTTAATTTAGATGAAAACCTTTTAAAAGCAATTAATAACTTAGGTTTCAAAGTGCCTTCTAAGGTACAGATTGAAGCAATACCATTTCTTTTGAAGAAACAAGATATAATCGTGAAATCACAAACAGGAAGTGGAAAAACTGCAAGTTTTGGAATACCAATTTGTGAACATATTAATATTGAAAACTCAGCAGTACAGGCTATTATTTTAGTTCCGACTAGGGAATTAGCTCTTCAAGTTAAAGAAGAAATAGGAAATATAGGAAGACTTAAAAAGGTAAGATGTGCAGCAGTTTTTGGTAAACAACCATTTAATGATCAAGTAAGAGAATTAAAACAAAGAGTTCATGTTGTAGTTGGAACTCCAGGGCGATTACAAGATCATATTAATAGAGGGAATTTAATTTTAGATAATGTTAGATTTCTTGTAATAGATGAAGCGGATAAAATGTTAAATATGGGATTTATAGATCAAGTAAAGGAAATTCTTAATTGTATAAAGAATGATAAGACTACAGCACTTTTCTCTGCAACGATTCCTGAAGAAATAAATGATTTATGTAAAGATTATATGAAAAATGCTGAAATCTTGAAAATTGATTCAAACATTTTATCAGAGGGTAATATAAGTGAGAAATTCATAAATGTTGAAAATGAAGAAAAAAATTTAATATTAGTCGATCTTCTATATTCACAATCTCCTGAAGCAGCAATTGTATTTTGTAATACTAAAGAAATGGTTAAAAAAGTGTTTGAATCTTTAAAAAGAAAGCATATTTTAACAGCTCAGATACATGGAGATATGGATCAAGAAGATAGAATAAAGACGATGGAGAGATTTAAGAATAAGGAGTTTAAAGTTTTAGTTGCAACAGATGTTGCAGCAAGGGGAATACACATAGATCATATAACTCATGTATTTAACTATGAAGTTCCACAGGAAAGAGAAAGCTATGTACATAGAATCGGAAGAACAGGGAGAAAGGGTCAAAAGGGTGACGCAATATCCTTGGTATCAAAAAGAGATAAAAAGTTCTTAGAACAAATTGAAGACTATGTAGGTCACACAATAGAATGTATAGAAAGCCCATCTAATGAAGATGTAATGAAAGGCAAACAGATATTTGAAGAAAGTCAAAAAAAGTTTGCAAATAAAACAGGTGTAGAAAAGAAAAAAGTCCATAGTGATGTTGTTAAAATACACATAAATGGTGGTAAGAAAAAGAAGATAAGAGCGCTAGATATACTAGGTTGTTTTAGTAACTTAGATGATTTAACTGGTGATGATATAGGTATAATTGATATTCAAGATGGATTCTCATATGTAGATATTTTAAATGGAAAAGGAATTAAAATTCTTAAAAAGTATAAAGAGGTATCTATTAAAGGTAAAAAAGTTGCAATACAAGCTGCAAAGAAATAGAATATAGCTTTAAAAGGATTATAGGGATTGAAATTTAAGACCTATAATCCTTTTTTATAATTTCTATTGAAAATTTCTCATATATATATTTTAAAGACTTATACTATAAGGTAACTTAGGATTATTTTAACTTAAAATTTACTTAACACCCTTTTTATATTACCCTAACAGGACGATAAATAATTAAAGTATTTAGTTAGTGAGGTGCGACTATGCAAAGCAAAATATTACTGGAATCAGGAACTGGAGAGGTAGAAATACTAGAGTTTAAGATAAATAATCAGTTTTATGCTATAAATGTTATAAAGACAAAGGAAGTTGTTCTATTAGATAAAATAACTAGTATACCAGATTCAAGTCCTGAAATAGCTGGACTAATGATTTGTAGAGATGAAGTTTTAAGTTTAATTGACTTAAATTATGTAGTAAACGGACACTATAATGAAAAACCACAGGCAAAGGTTATAATATGTGAATTTAATAGAGTAAAAGTAGCATTTATTGTTGATGATGTAATAGCTATTCATAGAATACCTTGGAGTAAAATTACTAGACCTGATGATATATCCGCAAACTCTTTGGTAATAGGAAACATAATGTTAGAAAGAAAGGTAATCCAGCTTTTAGATTTTGAAAAAATAGTAACAGATATTAATCCAAGTACAGGAATTAGTGAAGATAGAATAGTTAACGTTGAGTATAAAGATAGAAGTAATTATAGAATAGTTCTAGCAGATGATTCAGCCTTAATAAGAAAACTATTAAAAAACACATTAACTAAAGCAGGATTCTCTAATCTAGTAATGTTTGATGACGGACAGCAAGCACTTGATTACTTAATTAGCTTAGCAAATGAGTATGGAGAAAACTTCAAAGAAAAAGTACAAGTCCTAATAACAGATGTAGAAATGCCTCAACTTGATGGTCATACCTTAACTAGAAAGGTTAAGGAACACGATATTTTAAGAAAATTACCTGTTATTATATTCTCATCACTAATAACACAGGATTTAAAGCATAAAGGGGAGGCTGTTGGTGCAGATGCACAGTTAAGTAAACCTGATATTTCAACACTAGTGAATGTTATAGATGATTTAATAGAATGTAGATAGAAATTATAGTGCAATGGCTCTTAAAGAAGAGGATATTGCACTTTTTTAATATAGATTTAGTATATAAAACGCATAATATTAGTAGAGTATCCAATACTAAAATATTATAAGGAATTAGATATTTTAAAGTGAAGGTGTTTAATTATGATGGAGATAATATTTCTAGGCTGTGGAGGGGGAATGCCAACTCCTGAAAGAAGCTTAGCATCAATGATGATAAACTATGAAGGCAGAAAGATTTTAATTGATTGTGGAGAAGGTACACAGGTATCAATGAAAATGGTAGGAAGAGGATTTAAAACAATAGATATTATTTGTATTACCCATATTCATGGAGACCATATAATAGGTCTACCAGGGTTATTATCAACTATTGGTAATAGTGGCAAGGTAGATCCTTTAATAATAATCGGACCAAAGGGAATAGCCGAGGCTGTAAAAAGTCTTATGTATATAGTTCCTTATCTTCCATATGAGTTAAGAGTTATTGAGAACTATAGTGGAAGTATTGATTTTGGTGATAAATATTCTATAAAAGAATTAGGAGTTTTGTTTAAGCCAATGAATATTCAAATAAGTTCAATAGAGCTTGAGCATTCTAGTCCTTGTTTTGGATATAGTTTTTATATAAAGAGAAACCCCAAATTTAATATTGAAAAAGCAATTGAAAATAATGTCCCTAAAAATATATGGAATAAACTCCAAATTGGAGAAGAAATTATCATAGATAATAAGTTATATACAAAGGAAATGGTTCTTGGGACAGAAAGGGAAGGTTTGAAAATTAGTTATATTACAGATACAAGACCAATATTAGATATTAATAATTTTGTTTATAATAGTGATTTGTTTGTATGTGAAGGTACATATGGAAAAGAAGAGGATATTGATAAAGCGATAAGAAATAAACATATGACATTTAAAGAGGCTGCTTCTATAGCTGCAAATTCAAATGTGAAAAAATTAATATTGACTCATTTCAGTCCAGCTTTGAAAAATCCAGAGGATTACATAGATAATGCAAAAGCAGTATTTAATGAGTCTTACTTAGCCAAGGATAGATTAATAGAAACACTTAAGTTTAACTAGGTGAATGAGGAAATTAATATTAAATTGTAATTATATGGCAGAATAATTTTCGATAATATATATATATAAGTATTAGTGTATGTTATAATATACGAAATAAATTCATATGGGGTTATTAAGGTAGTTTTTCTTAAGAAGGGGGCAAAACAATGATAGTAATAATGAATCCTAAATGTAAGGATGAGTCAATAAAAGAGGTTAAGGATTATGTAGAAGCCTTAGGTTTAAAAACACATTTGTCACAGGGAGAAACTTTTTGCATAGTTGGACTTATTGGAGATACATCAAAAATAGATGAAGATAAGATGATAGCTATTGGTGAAGTAGACAAAGTACTTAAGGTTGGCGAACCATATAAAAAAGCAAATAGACTAGTTAAACCAGAAAACTCAATAATAGATGTTTTAGGAAATAAAATAGGTGGTAAAAATCTAGCTATAATGGCTGGACCTTGTTCTGTAGAAAGTGAAGAGCAAATTGTAGAAATTGCAAAGAAGGTTAAGGAGAGTGGAGCAAACTTTTTAAGGGGAGGGGCATTTAAGCCAAGAACTTCACCTTATAGTTTTCAAGGCCTAGAAAAAGAAGGACTTAGACTTCTTGAAGTGGCAAAAAAGGAAACAGGACTTCCAATAGTTACAGAAATAATGGCAACTGAAGACTTAAATGACTTTGTAGATAGAGTTGATGTTATTCAAGTTGGAGCGAGAAATATGCAAAACTTTCATCTTCTAAAAGAGCTTGGAAAAACAAAAACACCTATACTTCTAAAAAGAGGTTTATCTTCAACGATTGAAGAGTGGATAATGTCTGCTGAGTATATTATGGCAGGTGGAAATGAAAATGTAATTCTTTGTGAAAGAGGAATACGTACATTTGAAACATACACAAGAAATACCCTTGATTTAAGTGCAATTCCAGTAGTTAAGAGGTTAACACATCTTCCTGTTATTGTAGATCCATCACATGCTACAGGGAAAAATTGGCTTGTTGAGCCACTAGCTAAGTCAGCGGTAATTGCAGGGGCAGATGGACTTATGATAGAAGTTCATAACAATCCAGCAAAGGCGCTTTGTGATGGTGCACAGTCTATAAAGCCTGAAGAATTTAGTAAGATAATGGATAAGATAAAGGTTTTAGCGCAGGTTGAAGGTAGAGATATAGAAGGTATATAATTAAATAATAAGACTTTATTGTAGGTATATTATAGTCTCAGCTACACTTCATAGAGTATAACGTAAGGGGGATTACAAGTTGGTAAGGGAATATTTATTAGAAAATGTACTTTTAACTGATGGGGCTATGGGTACATACTATTCAGAAATTACAGGGGATAATGTATCAAAATGTGAGTTTGCAAATTTAAAAAACCCTGAAGTTATAGAAGGAATACACAAAGAATATATAGATGCTGGAGCTAAATTAATTAGAACAAATACCTTTGCTGCTAATTCAATTACACTTGGAGTATCAAAAAACGAAGTTAAAAAAATAATTCAGGAAGGTTATAAAATTGCAAGAAAAGTAGCTGAAAATAAAGATGTATTTGTAGGAGCAAGTATTGGTCCTATACCAGAGCCAAGATTTGATGATGAGGAATTTGATTTATATGATGAATATATATATATAGTTGATTCATTTTTAGAAGTTGGTGCGGATATATTTGTATTTGAGACTTTTAGTAGCCTTGATTATTTAAAAAAGGTAATTTCATATATAAGACAAAGAAATAGTAATGCATTTATACTAACTCAGTTTTCATTTACAATGGATGGATTTACAAGAAGAGGTCTTAGTCTCGAGTCAGTTCTAAGTGGTGTAAAGCTTCTAGATGTAGATGCCTATGGATTTAACTGTGGACTTGGTCCGATGCACTTATATAAAATACTAAAGGGTATAAATATGTGCAGTAGTATAGTATCTGCACTACCTAACGCTGGGTATCCTGACATTATAAATGAAAGAAGCGTATATGTTAATAATCCAGATTATTTTGCGGATATGATGGTTGATATAGAATCACTTGGTGTAAAGATAATAGGTGGTTGCTGTGGTACGACCCCAAAACATATATCAAAAATAAAAGAAAAGCTAGAATTTGAAGGACCTAGTTCCTTTGCTGTTGAAAGTGTGAAAATAGCAGAAAAGAAAGTAAATATAGAAAAGACTAGCGCCTTTTCTAAGAAAGTTTCTGATGGGAATTTTGTTATTGCGGTTGAGCTAGATCCTCCATTTGGAGTTGACATAAGTGGGATTATAGATGGAGCTAAGCTTTGCAAAGAAATTGGAGTGGACTTAATAACCGTAGCTGATTCACCAAGAGCACTTGCAAGAGTAGATTCACTAATGGTAGCAACAAAAATAAAAAGAGAAGTGGGTATAGATGTACTTCCACACATTTGTTGCAGAGATAAAAATATTAATGCTATTAGGTCAGGACTACTTGCATCACACATTGAAGGTACTAGAAATATTCTTGCAGTTACAGGGGATCCTATATCAGAAGAAGATAGAGTAAGTACAAAAAGTGTATTTAATCTGAATTCATTTAGGTTAATTGAATTAATAGAGCAAATGAATAAAGATGTTTTCCAGATGGACAAGATAGCAATCGGAGGAGCACTTAACTTAAATGTAACTAATAAGGAAGCTGAAATAAAAAGAATGGATAAGAAAATAGAAAAGGGAGCAAGCTTTTTCTTAACTCAACCTATATTTGATCAAGAGGTTATAGATTATCTTATAAATCTTAAAAAAGATAGAAAAGACGCTAAAATATTAGCTGGTATAATGCCTCTTGTTAGTTATAGAAATGCTATGTTTCTTCATAATGAAGTTCCAGGTATTCTTATTCCTGAAGAATGTATCAATAAATTCAATAAGGATATGACAAAGGAAGAAGGATATGAAGTTGGTGTTGAAATAGCAGCAAGCATAGCAAATAAGCTAAAGCCATATGTAGATGGGTTCTATTTTATAACTCCATTCAATAGAGTAGAGGTTGTCAAGAGAGTTATAGACAAAATAAATTAATTATTAAAATTAGGCTACCTAGTATAGAAAAAATCTATGGTAGTCTTATTTTTATGCTATACTACTTATTGGGAATTATAATATATGGTGTAGTAAATTTTTAAAATATAAAAAATAATGTATAATATATTTGTATGTTTAGGAGGTAGTAACAATGGAAGAAAATAATATTAGCTATACTCAGAAAGTTCAAAATGCAATTAGTAAGTTTCAAAGTATTTCATCTGAACTAAAAAGTATATTTGTAGAAAGAGATGAAGTAATAGATAATAGTATAAAGGCGTTAATTACAGGACAATCAGTGTTATTGATAGGACCACCTGGGACAGCAAAAAGTGCTCTTACAGATGAATTATGTAAGAGAATAGTAAACGGAAGATATTTTTCATGGCTATTAAATAGAACCTCTGATCCATCTGAAATCCTTGGACCATTTAGTATTAGAGAAATGGAACAAGATAAATTTGTGAGAGTTACAAAAAATAAACTTCCAGAAGCGGAGATAGTATTTTTAGATGAAATATTTAAGTGTAATGAACCTACACTTAATATTCTTCTACCACTTATAAACGAAAAGTTATTTTATAACGATGGAAAGCCGGTGGATGTTCCACTTATATCATTATTTGCGGCATCAAATGAGTTTCCAGAGGAGGATTCACTTCTTGCCCTTTATGACAGAATGATATTTAGAATGTATGTTGATTATGTTGGAGATGTACAAAATAAAATGATAATGCTTAAAAACTTTTTAAGTAAAGGTTCAAAAAATGATTCACCTACAACAGTAACAATAGACGATATTAATGTTTTAAGAGAAGCAATGGACAATATTGAGATAGATGATTCTATTTTAAAGGAATATATAGCACTAATGAATGCATTACTTAGAGAAGGTATAGTAGTTTCTGATAGAAGACAAAATGAATGCTTAAAGGTACTAAGAGTTAGTGCCCTTCTTGATAATAGAGAGTCTGTAAATTCAAGTGATTTTAAGTGTTTACGTGATGTTTTATGGAATGAACCATCAGAAATTGAAAAAATAGAAGAGGTTCTAAAAGAATCATCTGTATCTGCATATGAAAAAGAATATAATACTATTAAGAAAAGATATGTAGAAATAGTAGATGCATCAGAGACAATAACTGACGTAAGAATGATAGTTGAAATAAAAAGTTCTGTAGAATATTTATATGAAAAGCTTAAAAGGATTATGAAGGAAAAAGAACTTATGGAAGATGGAGTTCTGAAAAAGTTCGAAAGTTTAAAAAAGGAAGTTGAGGATTACTTGGAATATATATCAAAACAGGTTGATGAAGACGACTTAATGATGTAAGAATATAAGGAGAATAAAGGTGGAGAGTAAAAATACCATTGAATATTTTGAATTAGATCTTGATATATATATGGAGATACACGAAGGTTCCAAAAGGTTAAAGAAAAGCATCGAGGAATATATAAAGGTATTTCCTACATATGAAAGATTAAGTGAAGATATATATTTAGCTCTTTTCAAAGCTATGCCTAAAATAAAGTCATCGAAGGAAATTAATGTAGAGTATAAATTTAACAATAGATTAATAACTAAACTATTTGAAACAGATGAATTTGATTCATATAGAAAAAGCTGCAATGTTAATTACTTTAATTCACTTTTAGGATCTGAACTTATAGGAAAATATTTTATACAAAACTATATAAAGTTTATAAATAATAATAATGATTTTAAAAGTCAAGTTGCATCATATGAAAAAGCATTATTTTCTTATAAAAGGGCTTTAAGTGATTATAAAAAGCTATGTTTAGAATATAGAAGTAGTAAAGATGAGTTAAAACTACAGGAATCAAAGCTTATGAAGGAGAAAATTACTAGTTTTGAAACCTCTATAGAGAATAGTATTAATGATCTAGAAAAAAGTATTTTGTCTTCTAATATATTGTATAAAAGTGTATCTGCAGCATATAAAGAGTTTATTGGTATAAACTCTACTATTAAATCATGGGGACTTAATGACGGAAAAATGACTCCAACATCCTACGATGAAAAAGTAGAAGTTGCTATAAAACTTAAGGGACTAAAAAAAGTTAAGCAAATATCTGAAATGGCAGGAAGATTTAAAGCCTCTGCAAGTCAACTTCAAAAAAGAAGAACCAGAGAAGAAGGGCAAGAAATTTGTGGTGTAAAGCTAGGTGACGAAATTCATAAGGTTCTTCCTTCGGAAAAGCTTCTTTTAGCAAATGAAATAACTAAAAAAAGTTTTTATAAAAAATATCATCAAAAAGAACTTTTGTCATATAAATACAAAAATAATAGAATAAAATCAAAGGGTCCTATTATATGCTGTATAGATACCTCAAGTTCAATGGAAGGAGAACTTGAAGTATGGTCAAAATCTGTTGCTATTGCATTACTTGATATAGCATTCAAACAAAAAAGGGATTTTGTTGGTATACTTTTTTCCTATAAAGTAGGACAAGTTATAGAATTTAATAAAAGAAAAATAGAGCCTAGAAAGATGTATGATTTAGCAACGGGATTTATTGGAAGTGGAACAAACTTTGTTGAACCTTTAACAGAGGCTATGAAACTAATAAATACAGCAAAATATAAATATGCTGATATTATCTTTATAACAGATGGTAAGGCACCACTAGATGAAGATTTTATAGAAGAATTTATTTTGAACAAAGAGAAAAAGCAGTTTAGAATGATTACAGTAAATGTAGCAGATAATATTGAAGAGGGACTAAACAAAATAAATGACACCCAAATTCTTTTGAGAGAGTTAACTAATGAAGCTGTAGAAGCTACAAATGAAACATTATTTACATTATAAGTACTTTTTTAAATGTACCTAGATTTTATTTAGGTACATTTTTAATGCTTATAAATATCTTATATATTAATAGTAGTTTTAAGGGGAGAGTAATGTTTAGGAAAGCGGACCTACATGTTCATACAACTATGTCAGATGGAGAATTAACACCTACTGAAGTTATAAAATACGCATGTGAAATGAAAGTAGATATTATATCTATAACAGACCATAATACAACTCTTGGGGTGGAAGAGGCTATTATAGAAGGAAATAAGCACAGTATTCGGGTTATACCAGGTATAGAATTATCAACAAGATTTAAAGGTCATAGGGTACACATATTAGGATATTTTAAGGATGATAGATATAAGGAAGAGAAACTTTCAAAAGCTCTATGTTATATAAAAAAGAAGAAGGATAAAGAGCTAAAAAAGCTATTTAAAAATGAATTTGAAATAGAAGTTAAAAAAGGGAAAGTGTCACTAAAAAGTGGAATGAAAATTTTAAAATATTTTGGAGCCAAGGTTGTATTAGCGCATCCGGTTTTGATTGAGAAGGAATATACTCGTGAGATTATAGATCTTCCCTTTGATGGGATAGAGGCTAAATATTATAGAAACACTTCTAGAGATACAAAAATATATATTAACCTTGCAAAAAAGAAGAACTTGTTTTACACTGCAGGATCAGATTTTCATACTAATAAGACAGAGGATTTTAATCATGGATTAATAGGAGAAGTTTATCTCGATAGTAAAGAGATAGAAAGGTTTTTAAAAAGGTCAAAACTAGAAAAAAGCCCTTATATAGATAAGAGAAAAAGAAGTTAATTAAATCTATGAATAATCTTTTATATAATATTGAAAAGAATTATACTGATATAATAAAATATAAATAAGTACAGGTGGTGAAAATATGAATATACAAATTTTTGGAGTGAAAAAATGTTTTGATACAAAAAAAGCAGAAAGATATTTCAAAGAAAGAAAAATAAAATACCAATTAATAGATCTTAATTTAAAAGGTTTAAGTAAAGGTGAATTACAAAGTGTTAAAAGTTCTTTAGGACTAAAGGATATAATAAATTCAGATTCTAAAATTTATAATAGTCTTAATATGGATAAGATGGTAAACTCTTTGGTAAGGGAGGAAATGGTTTTAAATAATCCACTTCTTCTTAAAACACCTATTGTTAGAAATGGAAAATTTGCTACAGTAGGATATTGTCCTGAAGTATGGGGAGCTTGGGAATAAATAAGCTAGGAAAGTTAAGGGTAAAATATTACTAGATAAAATTTTGGTGTTTTACATTGATGGAAAAAGGATAGAATATATTTAAATAAATATATTCTATCCTTTTTGTATTGGATTTTATAAATATTATAAAGGAATTATATATTAAGGTATGAAGATGATTAACAAGGGAAAATTTATTCTTTAATTAAATTTTTTACAGAGTCGTAAACTCCAATCAGACACTTTGCTCCACTCCAATTAGAACAAGTTGTGCAACTTGTTGGTGTGCTGACTCCTAGTGCTGATATTAGTGAATTTGATGAATAGTATGTGCAGTTTTCTCCTATAACTTTTAATTCTCTATGAGATGTCATAAATATCACTCCTTCTATAACTTAGTGTTAATTTATTATGTGTTTTTTTATTTTTTTATATTCTATTCTTTGTATATAAAACAAAAGTTCAAAAATTAAGAAAAGATGAAGTATATGAAGAAAAGGATAGCAATTATTAATTATTAATTCATTTTAATTAATAATTAATTTTACAATGAAGCAATTAATCACTATAATTATTAAAGATGATATATAGTATATATAGGAATTTATATGCTATATGATATACAAGATATTGTAGTTAGGTGGGTAATATATGCTTGAGAAATTATGTGAAATAGCTTTAGGTGCGATTGATTCTAGTGAAGATATTTATAGTATAGATAATTTACACAAAGCACTTAAAAATATTATAAGAGAAAACATGACTAGGGATGAGTTAATTGACTCAATTATTCAATCCTTACTTGAACTTACATCTGAGACTGAGCCAAAATGGCAATTTGCTGCATCAAAACTTTACGTTTTAAAGCTTTATGAAGAGGTAAGTAAAAATAGAGGTATAAAATATTCAAGTCCATATCAAGGTTTTTATAGTTTTATTAGAGAACTTACAAGTTTGGGTCTTTATGGGAAGTATATATTAGATAATTATAGCAAGGAAGAAATTGAAGAGCTTGAAAGGGAAATTGATCCAAATCGTGATTTTTTATTTACCTATAGTGGAATACATCTTCTTTCAAGAAGATATTTAATACAAAATTATAATAGAGAGGTTTTAGAGCTACCACAACAAATGTTTATGGGAATAGCAATGCATCTTGCAATACCAGAGAAAAGGGAAAATCGATTATACTGGGCTAAAAGAATATATAATTGTCTAAGTACATTAAAAGCAACTATGGCAACACCAACAATGAGTAATGCAAGGAAGCCTTTCTATCAATTAAGTTCATGCTTTATTGATACTGTTGGAGATAGCTTAAAAGGTATATATAAAAGCCTTGATAACTTTGCAAGTATTTCTAAATTTGGCGGCGGAATGGGTATATACTTTGGAAAGGTGAGGGCACTTGGATCAACAATAAGAGGATTTAAGGGAGCATCAGGAGGAGTTATACCATGGATAAAGTTATATAATGATACAGCGGTTGCAGTTGATCAATTAGGTGTTAGGAATGGTTCAGTTGCAGTATGGCTTGATGTATGGCATAAAGATATTCCAGAATTTTTAGGTATAAAAACAAATAATGGTGATGATAGAAAAAAGGCACATGATGTTTTTCCAGGGATATGTTATCCAGATTTATTTTGGAAGATGGCGGAAAGTAATATAGATGGTAGTTGGCACATGATGTGTCCTCATGAAGTGAAAACCATAAAAGGATATTCCTTAGAGGACTTTTATGGAGATGAATGGGAGAAAAGGTATTTTGATTGTGTTAATGACGATAGAATTGATAAGAGAGCAATGAAGATAAAAGATATTATAAGACTCATTATAAAAAGTGCATCTGAAACCGGGACTCCATTTGCGTTTTTCAGAGATGCAGCAAATAAAATGAATCCTAATAAACATAAAGGTATGATTTATTCTTCTAATTTATGTAGTGAGATAATGCAAAACATGGGTGAATTAGAAATTGAACAATCTGAAGTTATAGATGAGAACTCTAATAAAATAATAATTGAAAGAACAAAGTCAGGTGACTTTGTAGTTTGTAATCTTTCTTCAATAGTACTAGGTAATGTAGATGTAAATGATAAAGAGGAACTTGAATATGTAGTTGAAACTCAAATAAGGGCAATGGATAATGTAATTGATCTTAATTACTATGCAGTTCCATATGCGAAGGTTACAAATGAAAAGTATAGGGGAGTAGGGCTCGGAACAAGTGGATACCATCATATGCTTGCTAAAAATAAAATTGGCTGGTTATCTGAAAAGCATTTAGAATTTTGTGATAAGGTTTATGAAGATATTAATTATTTTGCAATTAAGGCTTCATTAAACATAGCAAAAGAAAAAGGGAAGTATAGTGCTTTTGATGGTTCAGATTATGATACAGGAGATTATTTTAGATTAAGAAATTATACATCAGAAAGATGGGATAAATTAAAAAGAGAAGTAAAGAAATATGGAATCAGAAATGGATACTTATTAGCAGTAGCTCCTAATGGATCAACCGCAACTATTGCAGGAACATCAGAGGGTGTAGATCCTGTTATTTCAAGGTTTTGGCTTGAAGAAAAAAAGGGAAGTATAGTTCCTAAAACTGCACCAGAACTATCAAAGGAAAACTTCTGGTTTTACATTTCAGCTTATAATGTTGATCAAAGTATGAGTATAAAAGCTAATGCAATTAGACAAAGACATATAGATCAGGCACAATCATTTAATTTATATATAACTACTGATTATACAATGAGACAAATAATGAATCTATATGTAGAAGCCTGTAAATTAGGTGTAAAAAGTATATATTATGTACGCTCAAGGTCACTGGAAATAGAAAAGTGTGAGAGTTGTAGTTCTTAAGGAGGATATTATGGGTATAAAGAAAAGACCGCTTTTTAATGAGTTTGGAGACATTGATTTAATTAAAAGAAAAATGATAAATGGAAACACAACAAATCTAAATGATTTCAACAATATGAAGTATACTTGGGTATCTGATTGGTATAGAAATGCTATGAATAATTTTTGGATACCAGAGGAAATAAATCTTTCACAGGATTTAAAAGATTACAGTAAATTAAAGAATGAAGAAAAAGTAGCATACGATAAGATATTATCATTTTTAATATTTTTAGATTCTATTCAAACTGCAAATCTAGGAAATATTAATAACTACATTACAGCATCAGAAGTTAATCTTTGCTTAACTATTCAGGCTTTTCAAGAGGCTGTTCATTCTCAAAGCTATAGTTACATGCTAGATACTATTTGTTCCCCTGATAAAAGAAATGAAATTTTATATCAGTGGAAGGATGATTCACTTTTACTTGAGAGAAATAAATTTATAGGAGACCTTTATAATAATTTTCAAAATAACCCTACAAAACTTAATTTCTTAAAAACTCTTATGGCTAACTATATACTAGAGGGAATATATTTCTACTCTGGATTTATGTTCTTTTATAATCTTGAAAGAAATGGTAAGATGCCAGGTTCAGCGCAGGAGATAAGGTATATAAACAGAGATGAAAATACACATCTTTGGCTTTTTAGAAATATAATAAAGGAATTAATTATTGAAGAAGGGGATATGTTTACAGAAGAAGTTATAGAGCAGCTTCGAGAAATGATGAAAGAGGGAGTGGAAAATGAAATTCAATGGGGTTTCTATGTAATTGGAGATAATATACAAGGTATAAATAAAAATCTTATTGAAAATTATATTAAGTATCTAGGAAACTTAAGATTTTCTGCTTTAGGTCTTGGAAAACTTTATGAGGGCTATGATGAGAATCCAGCTCCATGGGTAGATATATTAGCAGACTCAAACTCAGTTAAAACTGATTTTTTTGAAGCAAAGCCTACGGCATACGCTAAAGCAGGTGCAATAGTAGATGATCTATAATATAATTAAGATAAAGGGAGATGTTAAAAATGGAAATAAAATTTAACGGTCAAAATTGTAATATTATATTTAGTAAATATGAAAATGGTAATACAGAATTTAAAATTTATGATGAAAATGGGAAGGCTATTCTTTCTCCAACTGTTGATATTGGCTATAAAATGAATAAAGAATATGTAACTCTAAAAAATAGAGATATGACAGATAGTTTAGGAAAGGAACTTCAAGAAGCAGGTGTTCTTTTAAAGAAAATGGACAGTGTTACCTTAGAACATAGTGGTGCATTATCCATATATATATTAACTGATAAAGCTAGGGAGAATTTATAATTCAAATTACCTAGTTTGTAATACCTATATAAAAAGTGTTATACTTATTTCTGTGGATTAAAACAAATTCTTATTTTAAAGGTGAAATAAATGGGAGTAAACAAGTTTATTTGTTATTATAGTGATCTATATAAAAACGTAAAAAAGGAAATAAGTATAAGAATTCTTGTAATTGATAATAAAGGACATATAATATTTAGAAAAAATAAAAAGATTACAGATATTGAGCATTCTTCTTTGGCAAAATATATAGCCTTTAGAGAGTTATTTTCTTCACTTTCAGAGCTTGAAAGGTCATTAAACTCCAAGGAAGAATCAAAAATTCCTATAGACATTATTAGTTTTGATAAAAAGATAGTCCCTGCGTTTATAAATTTAAATTTAGCAAAGGGTAAATTTAAAATTAGTAATATAGAAAAGTTAAGATTTATGCTTAACTCACGTACTAATTGGAGTATAAGATATGATGAAAAAAGTAAAGAGATATTTAAAAAACTCTATTCACAAAGTTTACTTGGAAAGAATGGTAAAAAGCTAAAAGGATACAAACTTCCAAGAAAAAAACAAAGAATTAGGAAAGTTCAAGATGCAATAGGCGATGGATGTGAAAGCCTAGCTTTTTTCGACGTTGAAATGAATTGTATTGATAGAAAAGATAATACATTAGGCTATTGGGAAGTAGTTTCTATTGGAGTTGTAAAGTACCATATTAAAACTAAATCAGTTCATAAGTTTTATACTGTAATAAAGCCAAAGGTACAGAGGATTTTAAGTGAAAGGTGTATTCAAATTACAGGCCTTACACAATTAGAGGTAGACATGGGAATAGATTATAAGGATGCTATGAAGAATATGCAAAGATGGCTTGGTGATGGTAAGATAGTATTTATGAGCTGGGGTAGAGAAGATATAAAAGCACTAAAAAGCAATAGTACACTAGAAGGAAATCATAATCAATTAATATACCAAATTAGAAAAAATTATGTAGATTTCCAAAAGGAGTTTAGTTATTATCACGAGGGAAGCAACCAGGTTATTTCGTTAATTAAGGCTCTATCAGTATATGAAGAGGAATTTGAAGGTGATCAGCATAATGCTTTAAATGATGCATATAACCTTTATAGGGTCTATGATAGATATAAGAAAGAAATGTATTAGAATAAAATGAGTTGTTCTGAAAAGTGTATACTTATGCAGGATAACTTTTTTTGCGAAGATTTTTAACAAAATATTACTTACATACTAAAGAAGTTTTGAATTATACTGTAATTAAAGGTAAGGGGGGTAAATATGAATACCTTTTATAAGATTATAGATACTTCATTAAAAAATAGAATTGGTAAAATTCATAATCCTTTTGATGTGAATAGAGATTTTTTTGATATAAAAAGTGAAAATGTATACTTGAAAAGAGATAATGAAACCTATGAAGGTTTTAGAGAAAGAGTAGAAGGATATCAAGAAATTGAGATAGGTATAGTTTATTTTGATATTGAAAGATATGATAACTATACTGATATGATATATTTGGATTTTTCTATATATCAAAACTTCAAATTCTCCATTCCAAGAATAGCATTGGTTTATATAGATAAAAATAATATAGAAGGTAAACTACAAAATGGAAAATATCCTTTGGTTGCAAGATTAAAAGTTTTTGATGGCAAAATTTATGGTGATATTAATAATATCTATATAAAAGAAGAAAAAGGACTTGTGAAAGTAAATACACTGGTACTTATGAAGGCAGAATACGAAACATTTGAAGAATTTGAAAAAAGAGTTAATTACACACCATATATAAATATAGGTGCGGTAAAACTTAGAGAAGATAAATATATTGAGGATGTTGAAATACTTCCTATAAAGATAGGTTTTTATAAGTGGTTTAAAATAAAAAGCGATATTGTAAAATCATTTATAAGACTAAGAAAAGAAGATATTAAAAAGTTATCAATTGAACAAAGTACTATTCCTTTATACGGTAAGGTAGCTTTGTTTGAGGGACAAGTTCAAATAGCTGATACATTTATATATATAGAAAGCATTGATAGAGTAGAGGCAATAAATATAGAAGGTATTACTTTTTCATTAGAGGATTTTGCAAGAGCAAGGGATGGAGTGGAAGAGGCTATACTTAATTTAGCAAATTTATATGATATGCAGGAAAAGTATCAATTAGCATTAAAATGGTATAATAAGGCTGTATCACTTGGGAATTTAGATGCACTAACAATGATACAAAATTACTATAATAGGGGAATGTATAGGGATAAGAATTTAAGTCCTTACTTTGATAATTATAAGAATCTTATATCAAATGGACAGGATATACCAGTTGTTCTTCTAGGAAACATGTTTAGGTTAGGTATTGGTGTGAAAAGTGATTATAAAAAAGCCATAAAGTTATATTCAAGTGTAGTAGAAGAAGATAAAGCTGCAACTAGGTATTTAGCATCTATGTATAAAAATGGATTAGGTGTAGAAAAGGATATAAAAAAGGCTATAGAATTATATGAAAAGGCAGCCAAACTTTCAGATGTAGAGTCGCAGCTTTCCTTAGGTATGATTTACGAAATAGGAATAGGATGTGAAAAGAATTTTGAAAAAGCACTAAAGTGGTATAAGCTTGCAGAAGCAGCAGGTAGTGAAGATGCTAAGAAATATATTGAAGATATTGATTTTGCTTTAAAGTCAAAGAATGTAGAAGAAGATAATTATGAAATTAAAAGTATTTTAGAGAGCTTAAATATAGAGAATATTGATGAAAGTTTATTTTAGTTTATATAGAAGGGAATAATAATATGAAGTTTGAGATTAAGCATTTTAGTGATTTAACAAGTAGTGAAGTATACAGTATAGCAAGGGTTAGAGCAAATGTTTTTATTTTAGAGCAAAATATTTTAGATGAAGAGGATTTAGATGGTATAGATTTAGATGCTTATCATGTGTTTTTAAAGGATGAAGACATAATAGCATATTGTAGGATACTAAAGCCAGGGGCAGCCTACAAAGATGCATCAATAGGAAGGGTACTTGTAGCCAAAGAGCATAGAAAAAAAGGAATTGCTGAGAAAATGATGATAGAGGCAGTAAAGTTTATATTTGAAGAAATGAATGAGAATAGTATTACAATATCTGCACAGGAATATGTCTCAAGATTATACGAATCAATTGGGTTTGTTAAAATTGGTGAAGTATATGATGAAGTAGGAATTCCCCACATAAAAATGACACTTGTTAAATAAGTTTTATAATTAATTATTGATATTTCATGATTTGGGGCATTATAAGTAAAGAGGTGATATAATGAAGAATCCAAAGCATTTAATAATTTTATCATTAGATGGACTATCTTCTAATGACTTTGAATATATTAAAAATCTCAAAGGGTTTAAATCTTTACTTGAAAGAGGTTCTTACATAGAAAATGTAGAAACAGTATATCCATCTTTAACATATCCTGTTCATGCAACAGTAGTAACTGGAAAATATCCTAAGAATCATGGCATAGTATCAAATAAGGTTTTAGATGAGGGTAACTTAGATAGAGAATGGTATTGGTACAGAAAGTATATTAGTGGAGATACGATTTACGATGCCGCAAGAAGAGATGGTTTAAAAACAGCAGCATTTTTATGGCCAGTAGCTGCAGGGGCAAAAATCAACTATAACTTACCAGAAATATGGGCAACTAAAAAATATGAAAAAGATGCATTAAAGCTTTTATTATCAGGTAGTAAGGCTTTTATGATAGATTTAGAACTGAGATTCGGTAAGCTTAGACGCGGAATAAAGCAGCCATTTCTAGATGATTTTGTATCTGCATCAGTTGCACATACTATAAAATCTAAAAGACCTAATCTAATGCTTGTACATTTTATAGATTTAGATACTCAAAGACATGATTATGGAGTAGATTCACCTGAAGCTAAAGCAGCACTTGATAGATTGGATATAAGGATTCAAAATATAATCTCTGCTTTAAAAGAAGCCTATATGTATGATGATACTGCAATTATAGCTTTTGGAGACCATAGTCAAATTGATGCTCATATAAAGATTAAGCCGAATGTACTATTTTCAGAAAATAATCTTTTAGATGTAGACTCAAAGGGATTATTTAGGAATTATAAGGCATATTTCGATAGTTGCGATGGAAGTGGATATATTTATGTTAAAGATAAGAAGAGTTTATATAATGTTAAAACTATCCTAGAAGACTTAAAGAATAAAGGAATAATTGAAAGTATTTACTCAACAGAGGAGGCAGCATTCTTAGGTGCAAATACTAATTGTAGTTTTATGATAGAAGCATCAAGGGGATATTATTTTAGTGATGAGTTTCATGGAGATTACTTAGAGTTTCTTCCACATCCAATAGGGCAGCATGGATATAGTCCACTAAAAGAGGATTATAATGCACTCTTTATTGCATCAGGAAAGGGAATTAAAAAAGGTGTAAAGCTTAAAAAAGGACACATTATTAATTATGCTAAAACATTCTCAGCTCTACTTGGATTTACCTTAAAAGAAGCAGAAGGTGATGTAATATATGAAATTATAGATATATAAAAAGGCTAAGGGATTAACCCATAGCCTTTTAACTTATTTTCTATCATTAACTATTACTTTATATGTTTGAATAATAATTGTTGGGATAAATGCTAATAGTAACATATATCCTGCTTGTTCTCCTGTTAATGCAACAGTTTCAAATATTCTCATAAATGGTGGAACACTTAAAACTATAGCAAGAAGTGCAGAACCTACAATAAATGCATACCAAGTATATTTATTTGAGAAGAACCCGATTTTAAATAAAGATTTAGTCCATCTACAGTTAAATCCATGGAAAAGTCTTGCAAGACAAAGTGTAGAAAACGCCATTGTTGAAGCAACATGTTTATCTCCACTTTTTGATCCTATATAGTACGCTATTATAGTACATACAGCAATTATAAATCCTTCTACAGCAATTGCCTTAATAATAGGTTTAGTCAAAATTGATTCATTTGATTTTCTAGGCTTTTGCTTAAGTAAATCATTTTTAGGCTTTTCAAGACCTATTGCTACTGCAGGTAAGCTATCAGTTAACAGATTAATAAATAATAGGTGTACAGGTGCAAATGGAGTAGGTAACATAGCAAGTGAAGCATATAGAACAGCAAATATACCAGCTGTGTTACCTGAAAGTAGGAACTTAATAGCATTTTGTATATTTGTGTATATGTTTCTTCCATTAGCAACTGATTTTATTATTGTAGCAAAGTTATCATCTGTTAATATCATTGAAGAAGCATCCTTAGCAACTTCAGTACCAGTTATACCCATTGATATACCAATATCAGCTTGTTTTAGTGCAGGTGCGTCATTAACACCATCTCCCGTCATAGCTACTATTTCACCAAGTTCTTGGAATGCTTTTACTATTCTTATTTTATGTTCGGGAGAAACTCTAGCATAAACAGATATATTTCGTATTCTATTTTTAAGCTCTTCATCTGACATAGAATCAAGTTCTATCCCATCTATTGCCTCATCACCATCTTCGAGTATACCAATTTCCCTAGCTATTGCTGAAGCAGTGATTTTATGGTCTCCAGTAATCATTATTGCTTTAATACCAGCAGTTTTACAATCAGAAACCGCCATCTTTGACTCTACTCTTGGTGGGTCTATCATAGAAACTAATCCAAGGAATATAAAGTCTTTTTCATCATTTGTTGAAATGTCAGTAGATGAAGACATTTCTTTATATCCAAAAGCAAGTACACGTAATCCATTTTCAGAAAAACTTTTATTAGCTTCTTCAACTTTTTCTCTGTGTTCAGATGTAAAGTCAAGTACTTCGCCTTCAATATGTATACTTTTCATTTTTGGAAGCATAACATCTACGGCGCCTTTTGTTAAAAGTAGGTGTTTATTATCAATTTTATTCAAGGTACTCATAAGTTTTCTATCAGAATCAAAAGGTATTTCTGCTATTCTTGGGAATGCATCTCTAATATCCTTAGTTTTAAGGTTTAATGTTTGAGCAAGATTCACAAGGGCAACCTCCGTAGGATCGCCTATTTCCTTACCGCCCTCAGATTCTGAATCATTACAAAGTACACTAGAGTCAATTAAGAATTTTTCAGAATGATTATTTATATTTATTTCTTCGATAGATAGCATAGTGTCATTTACATAAGCGCCTTTAACTGTCATCTTATTTTGAGTTAGGGTTCCTGTTTTATCGGAACAAATAATTGATACAGAACCTAGACCCTCAACAGCTTTAAGATTTCTTATGATTGCATTTTGTTTAGCCATTTTTTGTGTTCCTAGTGCAAGAACTATAGTAACTATAGAGCTTAAAGCCTCAGGAATAGCAGCAACTGCAAGTGCTACTGCAAACATTAAGGAATCAATTAAGGTTGATCCTCTATAAACTGTTAGGAAAAAAACAAGAATACATACTAGTATAACACCTATAGCTAACTTTTTGCCGAAATCATCAAGACTAACTTGAAGAGGAGTCTTCTTTTCCTTAGCTGTATTTAGCAGAGAAGCTATTTTGCCTATTTCAGTATTCATACCAGTTGCACATACAACAGCTGTAGCTCTTCCATATGTAACAAGTGTACCTGAAAATACCATATTTTTCTGATCTCCTAAAGGTATATTCTCATTAGATATATCATCTGATGTTTTTAATACATTTTCAGCTTCTCCTGTTAAAGAACTTTCATTTACACTAAGGGAATAGTTTTCAATTATTCTAGCATCTGCAGTAACAAAGTCTCCTGCCTCAAGCAAAAGAATATCACCTACGGCTACATCCCTTGATACTATTTCAATTTTTTCTCCGTTTCTAAGAACCTTAGCCTTAGGAGAGGAAAGGGATTTTAGTGCATCTAAGGACTTTTCTGCCTTGACATGCTGAACTGTTCCAAGTATTGCATTTAATATGAGTACAGCGAAAATAACAATTGTACTTTCTACATTTTTCATAAACATAGATATTAAGGCAGCAATTATTAGAATGATTACAGATAAGTCTTTGAACTGATCAAAAAACACCTTAATTAGGCTATCTTTTTTTGTTTCTAATAGTTCGTTATATCCATGTTTACTTATACTTGACTCTACTTGGTTTGTAGATAACCCAGTACCTTGGGATACATTGAACTCTTCTAAAACTGTTTCCTTTGATTTAAGAAAATATTTTTCCATTTTTATCTCCCTTCGTGACATAATAAAAAAAGAGACCCTTAATATAATTCCCCATTTATAAGAATTATATTAAAAGTCTCGTAACCAACAAAATTGGTATATAACACCAGATTATAAAAATCGAGATTGTTGATGTTATATTTTGAACTACTCCCCTTTAATAAATATCATCATATAAGAATTTTATTTATATGTCAATGGAATTTTTGTTAAAAGGTATCATTAATAATTAATTATAACAGATAATTATTAATTTAATTTAAAAATTAGGTATTTTAAACTAAATTTAAGAGTATTTATATAAGTATAAGTATATTTTGATAATATTTACTTAATTAGGAAGAAAATTATTTAAATATTATTTTAAATAATAAGTATATGCTATAACTCTATTTATAAGTTTAATAGCATAAGGGGGTAGCTATGAGACTAAAAATATTTAACTATGTTGATGAAGTGATAGAAATATTGGATGACCTAGGAAGTGAACTACAAGAGGCATCTTTAGATTTAGAAAATTATTTTGAAAATTTATTAATAGATGAAGATAAAGGTTTTATAAATTCAGTTTCAAGAGTAAAATCTGCTACTAGTTTAAGAGAAAAGATATTAAGAAATGAGTATTATAAAAGATATGAAAAACCCTGTGAGGTTATAGAGAATTTATCTGATTTAATTGGTGTTCGAATAGAATGTAGATTTATTGAAGATGAAAAATCAATCCATAAATTTCTTAGGAAAAAGTTAAAGTTAAATGATTCAAATGGATATTTTTATAGCAGTGATAATGAAAATGTTAAGCTCCAACTTAAAACTATACAGCCAGAGGAGCAAAAAAATGGATTTAAAATATATCGAATAGATGGAAAATACACTTATAGAAACAAGATTTTTAATTTTGAACTTCAAATAAAGTCTATTGTTAATATGTTTTGGGGAGATATTGAACATAAAATAATATATAAAAATTATAACTATATACTAAATGATAATTTTTTCAAGGAAATTATGGGATCTATAAAAAATAATCTTACTATGATTGATAATCAACTTTTAGTTATAGATAATTATTTTAATGGTGAAAACACCTCTGATATTGACACAAGACGTGAACAGATTGAATCGCTTTTGGCTAAGATTCTTTATGATGTATTTTCAACAAAGATGAAAAATAGCCTAGGATTCATTGTGGACTTTAGAAAAGCTTCCTATATAATAATAAAATATATTACTATGAAAAATAGTGTTCTGGAAGCAGATGATTATACCGAAGTACTTTTGAAAATTTTAACTAGAATAAATGAAGTTGGAAAGACGGATATATCTTTCAATAGTGAGATTATATTTGATAGAGAAATAGTTTTTGAAGATAGATTTTCAAAGATATTCGGAAATAAACTTCTTAAATCAATTAATAGTGAACTTCAATGGAATTTGTTCTTTAGGATGCTTTTTGCTATAGAGTCAAAGTCAAATGAAGAGGACTTTGAAAATTTTGTTGAGTTTATTAGAAATATGTATTTTAATAGCTATGGATTTAAGAAATTAGATGAGAAGTTTAAGAGTGCTTCTAAATATATTAAAAACGACCTTATGAAGAAAATTGCATCATGTTTTGATAAAATAGATACAATTGATTTTCTATATGAAGATAACATACTTAGGATAAATGAATGTATTGAAGAAATTTGTGATCTAATTATAAAAAATATAGATGGATATTTAAGTTTCGTTAAATATGAGGATATTTATTATGGATTGCTAGAATTCTCAATACTATCCGTATTTGGCAATAGTGTTAAAGTTCAGGATGCTATGAAATTTATTGAAGTAGTTAAAAATAAGTCTGAAAAAATAAAAGTAAGTAAAGATGTTTTAAAGTTTATTGATACATTAGAAAATTTAGAAGAAATACGTGCTGATGAGATATTAGCATTATTTAAAATGTAATTAAAGGCTAATATAGGGTGTTAATGCTCTGTATTAGCCTTTTTGTTCTACAGGGTAAGGTTCTAGTATGTTTTTAATTAACATATATATTTACTAGTATATAAAAATATATAAATAGCATATGGAGGTAGTGTAGTGAGGCAGTTATTTATTGGTATAGATATAGGATCAACTACCTTGAAAGTGGTTGCTATAAATAAAAATAAAGACATTGTTTTAAGTCAATATAAAAGACATAATTCAGATATAAAAGGATGTTTTATATCTGTTTTTAAAGATGTTTTAAATGAGGCTAAATGCGAGAATATTAGTGTTGTTTTAACAGGTTCTTCAGGTATATCAATTTCAGAATCTTTAAATCTACCATTTGTACAGGAAGTTATAGCATCAACAAAGAGTATAGAAACATTTAATAGCGAAACAGATGTAGTAATTGAACTTGGGGGAGAAGATGCAAAAATTACTTTTTTAAAAGATGGTGTAGATCAAAGAATGAATGGTACATGTGCTGGAGGAACAGGGGCATTTATAGATCAAATGGCGGTATTACTAAAAACAGATGCAAGTGGTCTTAATGAACTTGCTAAAAACTATGGAACTATCTATCCTATAGCAGCTAGATGTGGTGTTTTTGCAAAGACGGATATTCAGCCACTTTTAAATGAAGGTGCAAGAAGGGAAGATATAGCGGTATCTATATTTCAAGCTGTTGTAATCCAAACTATAAGTGGACTTGCTTGTGGAAGAAGTTTAAATGGGAAAATTGCATTTTTAGGTGGACCTTTACATTTCTTATCTGAGTTAAGAGAAAGATTTATTGATGTTTTAAGCCTAGAAAATGATCAAGTAATTTTTCCACAGAATTCTCAGCTATATGTGGCTTTAGGAGCAGCATTATATGCATTAAATGAAAAGACATATAAGATTTCTGAACTTCTTAATATTATGAATGATGTAAGCAAAATACAAGTTTCTCCATACAATTCTTTAAGGCCACTTTTTATTGATGAAAGGGAGTATGCTGAGTTTAAGGAAAGGCATAGTAAAAATAATATAGAAAAAGTAGATGATTTTAGTGGTGAATGTTTTCTAGGACTTGATGTAGGATCAACAACTACAAAAGCAGCGCTTATTGACAGTAATAATAACCTTGTTTATAGCTACTACGGAAGTAATGAGGGAAGTCCATTAGAATCATGCTTAAATGTATTAAAGGAAGTATATAAAGTAATAGATAATAAGGGGAAAATAGTAAATTCAGCAGTTACAGGTTACGGAGAAGCATTAGTAAAAGCAGGACTAGGAATAGATGTTGGTGAAATTGAGACAATCGCACACTATAGGGCAGCTAAGTTTTTTAAAGAAGATGTTGATTTTATACTTGATATTGGTGGTCAAGATATGAAATGTATGAAGATAAAAAATGGTGTTATAGAAAATATCTTATTAAACGAAGCATGTTCATCAGGATGTGGATCATTTATAGAAGGTTTTGCCATATCTCTCGGTTTAAATATTGATGAATTCGCAAAAAGTGCATATTTTTCTAAATATCCAGTTGATTTAGGATCGAGATGTACTGTCTTTATGAACTCAAAGGTTAAACAAGCTCAAAAAGAAGGAGCTGATATAGGGGATATATCTGCTGGATTATCCTATTCTGTTATTAAAAATGCTTTGTATAAAGTTATAAAAATAAGAAATGAAAATGAAATAGGGAATAGTATTGTAGTTCAAGGTGGAACATTTTATAATGATGCTGTTTTAAGAAGTCTAGAGATACTTTTAAATAAGGAAGTTATTCGACCTAATATATCAGGGATAATGGGTGCGTTTGGAGTAGCTATTATTGCAAAGGAAAAGTATAAAAAAGGGTATAAATCTAGTTTGATAAGTAAGGATGACTTGGGCAACTTTGGTTTTGAAAATAGTATATCTAGATGTGGTATGTGTAGCAACAATTGTAAGTTAAGTATAACTCAATTTACTAACAAAGAAAGATTTATATCTGGAAATAGGTGTGAAAGGCCCAGTCAAAATAATAAATCAAATGACATGCCTAATATGTATAAATATAAATATGATAGGATATTTGGATATGAATCATTAGATGACAAGGATGCTATAAGAGGGTCTATTGGTATACCTAGAGTTCTTAACATTTATGAGAACTATCCACTATGGCATGTATTTTTTAGTGAGCTTAAGTTTAAAGTTGTTTTATCTGATAAGTCCTCGAAGAAAATATATGAAAAGGGTATAGATACAATTCCATCAGAATCAGTTTGTTATCCTGGAAAACTTGTTCATGGACATATAATAGATTTAGTTGAAAAGGGTGTTAATAGGATATTTTATCCCTCAATTCCAAAGGAAAATAAGGAATATGAGGAAGCTAACAATAATTTTAATTGTCCTATTGTAGCATCTTATCCTGAGGTTATAAAAAGTAATTGTGATATTATTAGAGAAAATAATATTGAATATTTAAATCCCTTTCTACCAGTAGATGACTATACTCGTCTTAAGAAAAGATTAGTAGAAGAGTTTGTAGAACTTGGAATTGATAAAGGTGAAATTATAAAGGCTTTTAAAATAGCTGTAAAAGAATATAAGCGCCTAAAAGAGGACATTAGGAAAAAAGGAGAAGAAATATTACAATTCATAGAGGAAGAAGGAATAAAGGGTGTGGTGTTATCTGGAAGGCCATATCATATAGACCCAGAGATAAACCATGGAATACCTGAGCTTATTACTTCTTTAAATATGGCAGTTTTAACTGAAGATTCCATAGCTCATTTAGGACACACAACTAGACCTCTTAGAGTAGTTGATCAATGGGTATACCATTCAAGACTTTACTCTGCATCTAGTTTTGTAAGTTGTCGAAATGACTTAGAAATAGTTCAGCTTAATTCCTTTGGGTGTGGGCTTGATGCAGTTACAACAGACCAAGTTCAAGAGATACTAGAATCAAGTAAAAAAATATATACAATGATTAAAATTGACGAGGGTGCAAACCTTGGTGCTGTAAAAATAAGACTTAGATCTTTAAAAGCTGCTATAGAGGAGAGAGATAGATACTATATTAAGCCAGTAAAGGCAGAAGTAAATAATAAGAGAGTTGTATTTACGAAAGAAATGAAAAAGAATTATACAATATTATCTCCTCAAATGTCACCTATTCACTTTGACATATTAGAAGAAGCCTTCAAGATATCAGGATATAATTTAAAGGTGCTTCCATCAATAGATAATAATGCAGTTGAAGAGGGATTAAAATATATAAATAATGATGCATGTTATCCAGCAATATTAGCCCTTGGTCAAATTATTGAGGCTTTAAAGTCAGAGGAGTATGATAATAACAAAACAGCTGTGGCTATTACTCAAACAGGGGGAGGTTGTAGGGCAACTAACTATATAGGTTTCTTAAGAAAGGCACTTAAAGATGCTGGATATGAAAATATACCAGTTATATCTGTTAATACAATAGGAATAGAGAAAAATCCAGGATTTAAATTAACACTTCCACTTATAAATAAAGTAATTATGGCTCTTATTTATGGTGATGCATTAATGAAAGTACTATATAGAGTTAGACCCTATGAAAAGATTAAAGGTTCATCAAATGAGCTTTTTAATAAATGGAATAAAATTTTTAAAGAATCTCTATATTTTCCAAGTATAAAAAAGTTTAATATTAATTTAAGGAATATGGTTAAGGAATTTGATATTCTTGAAATAGATGAAAGAAAAAAACCTAGAGTTGGGATTGTTGGGGAGATACTTGTAAAATACCATCCTACTGCAAATAATAGCATTATAGATTTACTGGAAAATGAGGGTGTAGAAGTTGTTGTACCAGACTTAATGGACTTTTTTCTTTATTGCCTATATAATTCCAACTTTGATGAAAGATACTTAACAGGGAGTAAAAAGAATAAATTAATATCTAATTCTGTTATTAAAATTATTAATTTATATAGGAAAGAATATATAGAAGCTACAAGAAATAGTACAAGATTTACTCCTCCAAAACCTATTGATGAAATAGCAAAGGGAGCATCAAAAATCTTATCACTTGGACACAATACTGGAGAAGGATGGTTTTTAACAGGAGAAATGGTAGAACTTTTAGAGGAAGGGATTAAAAATATAGTGTGTATGCAACCATTTGCATGTTTACCTAACCATGTAACTGGTAAAGGGGTAATAAAGGAGCTTAAGAGAAATTATAAAGAGGCTAATATTATTGCAATAGATTACGATCCAGGGGCTAGTACTGTAAATCAATTAAATAGAATAAAGTTAATGTTAAATAATGCATATAGAAGTCTTAATAAGAGTGAAGAGTAAAATGCGGCAATATATATTAAAGTCATAAGATTTTTATATGCTTTTAGGAAATGAGAAGTAGGGGTACTATACTAAGGGATGATTCGCTCATCCCTTAAGTCTTTTTTTGAGAAGGAATGTATAGTGAATATATGGAATATTAATATATAAATGTTAAATAATTCAAGAAGTGAATTATTTGGATTTAAAATCACTTGGTCAATCATAGGCAAGATAAAAGCAATTATATGATTGTACATTTAAGGGGAGGTCAGCTTATGTCAAGAAAATCTCTGTTTAAATTCAAAAGTATCAAACTAAAATTATCCATTGTACTTTTTCTTATAACTTTAGTATCTGTAACTAGTATAGGAATAGTTATTAGCAGTAATATAAGAAGTCAAATCAAAAAAGATGTAATAAAAGGGAAGTTAGAAGAGGTAAAGGGAGGAAATAAAAGTATAAATCTATTTTTTGATTCTTTATATAATGATATCAATATGCTTTCCGAAAACCCAATAATAAAATCAGTAGACAACAATATAACAAAGTATTTAGATAAAAAGGGTACCGATGGTAAGATTCCTATGAATCCTGGGCTTGTAGGTGGAGTTGAGACACAAATTTATAATATATATAGAAATTATATGGATAATCACCCATATGTTACAGATGTTTTTTTAGGGACAAATGATGGAGGGTATGTTCAAGCTGCAAAGGGGGATACCTATGATAACTATGACCCTAGAAAAAGGCCATGGTATAAACAGGGAATTGAGTCTGGAGAAATTCCTACTAAAACAAAGGCTTATTTATGGGAAGGAGCAAATTGTATTAATGTTAGTGTTGTTAGAAATATAAAAAGCCCATCAGGGAAAACTGTTGGAGTACAGGCCATGGATGTAAGACTTGATTCGCTAACGAAGCTAGTAGACTCAATAAAAATTGGTGAAACAGGATATATAGTACTTACAGAGGCAGATGGAACAATATTATCTAACCCTAAAAATCCTAGTATGAACTTTAAAAATTCAAAGGATTTAAATATTAACATCGAAAAGCTTAAAAAAGGTGAAGCGATTACTGTTGAAAGTAAGGAAGGAAAATATATAGCTGTAAATTACACATCAAAAGAAACTGGATGGAACTATATCTTATTTTTAAAAGAAAGTGAGATATACTCAGGTATAAATAGCATAAATAGAATTATAGTACTTATAAGTGCTATTATGATTTTATTATCACTAGTTGTAGCTTTTATATCAGCAACAAAAATCACAAGTCCTATCTTATTAATTTCAGATTTGTTAAATAAAACTGCATCATTAGACTTATCAATAGATAAAAAGTACAATAAACTAAATGAATATGAGGATGAATTAGGGTTAATTAGCAAGGCAGTTTTTAATCTTAGAAATGAGTTTAGAAGTATAATAAATGAATTAAAAAATGGATCTGAGACGATCCTTGATTACTCTAATGGTCTTGTTAATGAGGCAGATAATGCATCAGATGCAATAAATATAATATCACATAATGTAGAAGAGCTAGCACAGGGATCAACGGAGCAGGCAAAAAGAGCAGAGGATGGAAATGATAAATTAATTGGTTTTTCAGATAACATTGATGTTGCCATTATTGAAACCAGAACTATAAAGAATTATTCTGTTAAGACGCAAGAAGTAAATTGTAAGTGTATAGAATCGTTAAACTTTCTTTCGGATAAGTTTAATGAAAGTAGTATTTCCTTTAAAGAAATAAAAGATAACATAAGTGAATTATCACAAAGATCTATTTCAATTGAAAGTATAGTTAATACAATAGAGTCTATTGCTCAGCAAACGAATCTTTTAGCGTTAAATGCAGCAATAGAAGCTGCTAGAGCAGGAGAGGCTGGTAAAGGTTTTGCAGTTGTTGCAGATGAGGTTAGGAAGTTATCAGAAGAAACAGAGCAGTCTACTCGTGAAATTTGTAAATTTGTTGATGAAATACAATCTGAAATAGGAAGGGCAAAAAATAGTGTAAGTAAAGGTGAAGAAATACAAAACGAAGTTGAAGATGCTGTAAAAAATGCAGAAGTAGATTTTAAGACTATACATGGAGTTTTAATTGAGATGATGATGAAACTAGATGCACTAATTTTAGAAATCAATAGTGTAGGAGAAGAAAAGGAAGGGGTAATATTCCATATAAATGAAATTTCAACTATTGCACAGGAATCTGCTGCATCTATTGAAGAGGTATCTGCAAATGTAATAATCCAGTCTAATGTAATAAATAGTCTTAGTAAAACAGCAGAATCATTAAAAGGTGTAGTTGATAACATGGAGTTAATAGTTAGTAGATTTAAGCTATAGTATAAAAAGATAAAAACTATAGAAAAATTATGTAAAAATGTAGAAGAATTTGATGAATTTATGATATAGTTTAATAGAAAGTAAAAAAAGTAAGAAGATGACTTCTTGCTTTTTTTACTTTCTATTATGGTGTTTTTGGATTAACAAAAATAAATTTTAACTATTTTAGGAGTGAAAAATGTGAAAAGGATTCTACATGTTATTGCGCAATATCCTGGAAAAACAGGAAGTGGCATTTTTCTTCAATCTTTAGTAAACGAAGGTAGCAAATTAAATTATTCTCAGGGGGTAGTAGCAGCTACCTCTAAAAAGCTTGAAAGTGTTAAATTTAAAAATGATCATATAAAATTTTATCCAGTAGAATTTAATACTGATAGAATTAATTTTGATATAGTTGGTATGAGTGATATAATGCCATATGATAGCACAAGATATTCAGATCTTAACGAAGAGATGTTTAAAGTATGGAAGGAAAACTTTCTAGAAGTTTTTAAAAAAGCATTAGATGACTTTAAACCTAATGTTATAATAGCTCATCATCTTTGGATTTTAACCTCAATTATAGGAACTATAAAAAAAGATATAAAGTTAATAGTACTATCACAGGGAACAGAACTTAGACAACTTAAGTTAGCACCTTATTACAAAGATATGGTTATTAAAGGGTGTGAAAATGTAGATATTGTATGTGCACTTAATAATTATCAAAGAGATGAAATTATTAGAGTTTATAATATTGATAGTAAAAAGATAAAAGTAATGGGTGTTGGATATAATTCAGATACTTTTTATCATAATAGTGAAGTGAAAAGTTCAAGAAAAGTGGTTTATGCAGGGAAAATAAGTTCATCTAAAGGATTAAAGTGTTTAATATCTTCTTTCAAAACTATTAAAGATAATAGATTAGAACTTATAATAGCTGGGTCAGGTTCAGAAGAAATTGAAATGAAAAAGCTGGCAGAAGATGATAATAGAATTAAGTTTTTAGGAGCTATTTCTCAGGAAAGCTTAGCCAATGTAATAAGAGAAAGTCAAGTGTTTATTCTACCTTCATTTTATGAGGGATTACCGTTAGTTATAATGGAAGCATTAGCATGCGGTGCTAAGGTTGTAATGTCTGATATTGATGGTGTAAAGCAGTGGGTTGGAGATAAAATAAATTCAAGTGGAGCAATAAAATATATAGATCTTCCTAGGCTTATTAATACAGATGTGCCACATGATGATGACATTAAAGAGTATGAAGAAAGAATAAAATATGCAATTTTACAACAGCTTGAAAGAGAAGTAGATTTTAATGATATTTATGATGAAGTTAAAAAAAGGTCATGGAGTGAATACTTTGAAAATATTGCTAAGTATTTCAAATAGAAAAAAACTATATTAATAAAATTAACATAGAAAAGATGAATTTTAAACATATTTGCTTAAGATATATAATTTATATATAGTAATTATATATCTTAAGGAGTTTTATAGCATGATTATTGATATTCATATGCATGAAAGCAAATATTCTTTAGATAGTTTTATTTCTCTTAAGGAAATAGTGAAAAAAGCTAAAGAAATAGGACTTGAAGGAATTTGTATAACAGATCATGAAAGTAACGAAATTAAAGAAGAAGCCCGAAAACTTTCAATTAAAGAAAGTTTTCCTATTATTGTAGGGGCAGAGTTTCTAACATTTGAAGGGGATATATTAGTTTTTGGACTTAACAATCTTCCGAAGGAAAAAATACATGCTGAAGAACTTTTGGAGATGGTAGATAAAGTAGGAGGGGCTGCAATAGCTGCTCATCCATATAGAAAAAATAACAGAGGACTAGAAGGAAAGATAAGAACTATTAAAGGATTACATGGAGTAGAGTGCTTTAATGGAAGTACCCCAATGGACCTTAATCTTATAGCATATAATGATGCACTGCAAAGAGGAGTTGCACTTTTAGGTGGAAGCGATTCTCATGTTATAGAGAATATAGGTAAATATGCTACTCGTTTTCCAAGGGGAACTTGTACAGTAGATGATTTTATAACGGCTATTAAGAATAATCAAACTGAACCTGTTATATATGAAAATGGAGTATATCAAGATATGAAGAGTTATTTGGAAAGGGTTATTTAATAAAATATTAGTATAATACTTCTCTTATTGAATATAATATATAAATATATATAATTAAGAGGAGTGAAGGAATTGAGTAAATATATTAGCCCTGTATATAATGATCTTATTTTATGGAGAGATTCAGAAATAAAATCTGGGAACATGGATAAGGCTAAGAAATTACATATACTTTCTAGGAAATACAAGTACTGTATTTTTTAATTGACACAAATATCTTTGTTTTATATAATAAAATTAAGAGAATACTTCGCAAGTGAAGAAGCAAACCACTTTGAAAAACTTCAAAGTGGTTTTTTTGTGTTTAAATTTATAAAGGAGGATTAAAAGTGGAGAATAAATTAAAACTTTCGAGAGAAGAGAATAGTGTATTTTACAGTAACCTATGGAAGTTAGCACTTCCTATAATAATTCAGAATTTTATAACATCATCTATTAATATGATTAGTACTCTCCTAGTTGGTAGACTTGGACAGGCAGAAGTTGCTGCTGTTGGTATAGCTAATCAATATTTTTTTCTGTTCGATGTAATTATAATTGGATTATGTAGTGGTTGTGGAGTTTTCATCTCCCAGTATTATGGAAGTGGTAATAAAGAAAAAATTAAAAAAGTTATGGGAGTAGGAATGATATCTGTAATTATCCTTGCATTAGTGTTTATGCTATTTGCAATTATAATGCCTCAAAGTATTGTTTCTATATTCAATAACGATAGTAGAGTCGTTTCACTTGGGAGCGACTATTTAATAATAATATGTTTTAGTTATGTTTTTACTGGGATTACATTTTTATATAGTGTTGCAGCAAGATGTATATCAAAAACAGTTTTGCCTATGATAGTAAGTAGTGTGGCTTTGATTTTTAATACTATTTTAAGTTTATGGTTTATTTTTGGAGGCTTAGGACTAGAGGCTATGGGGGTAAAGGGTGCTGCACTTGCAACTTTAATAGCAAGAATTATAGAGTGCTTTGTACTTTTGTTATTTATATATAGGAAAAAATATTTAATAGCAGCTACAGTTAAAGAAATGAGAAGTGTTGATAGATTATTTATAAAAGAATCTTATTATACAATATTACCAGTACTTTTTAATGACTTATTTTGGGGGCTTGGAGCAGTTGTATATAATATAGCATATGGTAAAATTGGCGTACAAGCCATGGCAGCAATACAAATTTGTACGACTATACAAAATATATTTATGGTTGTTAGTATAGGAATGGCAAGCGCGTGTGCTGTTATTATTGGTAATACAATAGGGGCTGGAGAATATAGAAAAAGCAAAATTTATGCTAAGAAGTTTGCTATATTATCTATAGTTATAGGAGGACTCGTTGGTGGACTTTTAATAATTTTAGCCCCATATATTTTATCTATGTATAAAGCATCACCAGGGCTCTATTATGATTCACTGAAAATACTATATGTACTTGGAGCCGTATTTGTAATTAGAGTTTATAATATAGTGCTAGTTCTTGGAATACTTAGAGGTGGAGGAGATGCAAAATTTGCATTATTTGCAGAATCACTTACTATGTGGGGTATAGGTGTTCCAGCTGCATTTATAGGTGCATTAGTATTTAAGTTACCTATATATGGAGTAGCAGGATTAGTTGCTTTAGAGGAGATAGTAAAGCTTATAATTGCAACATATAGATTAAAAGGTTCAAAGTGGATAAATGATTTAACTAAAGCAGTTTAAAAGATATATAAAAAGAGGATGGAATTTTCCATCCTCTTTTTATTATGTTCCCTTTATAGGGTTTCTGTTTCCAGCTTGCTTATAGCCATTTTCATCATTTCTACTATCATTTGAATGATCAATTAGAGATTGATTTTTCCCATTTTCTAAAGAGTTTTGTGATTTTGATTTCATAACAATCACCTCCTTATAAATAGGTTGGCTAAAGGTCAAAGAATTTATTCAAAAACTAACTTTCAATTCTTATTAGATTCTCTATTTTGTGAACTCCTTCAAGCTTAGTAACTTCTTCAAAAGCTGCTTGAAGATTAGATTCTGATGTTTTATGAGTCATAAATACAAGTGAAACACTTGAGTCTTTAGTTCCCTTTTGTATAACTGTTGATAGAGAAACATTTTTATCTCCAAGAATTGAAGTAATCTTACCAAGAACGCCTGGTTTATCTTCAACAGTTAATCTAACATAGTATTGAGTTTCAAGGTCTCCTATTGGAAGTATATCGCATTTTTCAATATTACCTAGAACGCTATCCTCATATGAAGGAGAGTTCTCTGATGTTATAACAGATACAATGTCTCCTACAACTGCACTAGCTGTAGGAAGGTCTCCTGCACCTCTTCCATAGAACATAAGATTTTCAACTGCATTTCCCTTAAGGAAAACTGCATTGTATGAGTCTGATACAGATGCTAGTGGATGATTAGAAGGAATGAAAGTAGGGTGAACACGAAGTTCTAAACCTTTTTCCTTTTTCTTTGCTATAGCTAAAAGCTTAACTGTATAGCCCATTTCTCTTGCATATTCAATATCAAGTGGAGTTATATCACAAATTCCTTCACGGTGAACTTTTTCAACATCAATGCTTGATTTAAATGCAAGTGAAGATAAAATACAAAGCTTATATGCAGCATCAAATCCTTCAACGTCAGCTGCAGGTGCAGCTTCAGCATATCCAAGATCTTGAGCAACCTTTAACATTGTTTCAAAATCTTTTTTATCCTCAGTCATTTTAGATAATATATAATTTGTAGTTCCGTTAACAATTCCTATGATTTCTTCAATTTGGTTAGCTGATAGTGGATCTTTTAATGTATTTAGTATTGGAATACCACCTGCAACACTTGCTTCGTAAAATACCTTAACACCATTTTCTACCGCTGCTTTATATATTTCTTCACCATTAGTTGCAAGAAGTTGCTTGTTAGCAGTTACAACATGTTTTTTTGCTGAAATAGCCTTAAGTATATATTCCTTAGCAGGTTCAATACCACCCATAACCTCTACAACAATATCAACATCTGATGATAAAACATCTTCGAATTTATCTGTAAATAAATTCTCAGGTGCTTCTGCAGATCTTGCTTTTTCAAGTGATTTTACAAGTATTTTAGTTATTTCAAGTTCTTTTCTACATCTTTTAGAAATAGCATTATTATTTGCCTCAATAACTTTCCAAACACCGCTTCCTACAGTTCCGAAGCCAAGAAGCCCTATTTTAACCTTTTCCACAAAAAAACCCCCTCTTAATTATTCTACAAAAGCATCATAAATTGATCTGATAGCTTTTTCGAAATCATCATTTTCTACACCAACAATAATATTGATTTCACTAGATCCTTGGTTAATCATTCTAATATTTACACCAGAATTATATAGTGAAGAGAATAGTTTAGATGACATTCCAGGCATATAAATCATTCCTCTTCCAACTGTTGCAATAAGTGCCATATTAGGATAAACCTCAACTGAATCAGGGTTACACTGTAATCTTATTTGTTCAACTATATCATAAAGTTTACCTTCTAAATAGCTACTTTCTATAACCAAAGAGATGTTGTCAATTCCAGATGGCATACATTCAAATGATACATCAAAATCAGCAAGTATTGAAAGTATTTTTTGAGCATATCCAACGTGTGAATTCATATAGCTTTGTTCTATCGCGATAACAGTGAAATCTTTTTTACCTGCGATTCCTGTTATTGTACCTGCTGAAGCATTTTGTTCAACATCTCCAACAATCATAGTTCCAGGATGTGATGGATCATTTGTATTTCTTATATTTAATGGTATAGCAGCATCACGAACAGGTCTTATCGCATCTTCATGAATAACTGTTGCACCCATATATGCAAGTTCTCTTAACTCCCTGTAAGTTACTTTTTCTATAGGTTTTGGATTTTCTACTATACATGGATTAGTCATTAGTAGACCACATACATCTGTAAAGTTTTCATAAACTGATGCATCTACTGCCTGTGCAACAAGTGCTCCAGTTACATCAGATCCTCCTCTTGAGAAAGTAACTATTCTTCCGCTGCCAGTTGCTCCATAGAAACCTGGTATTACTGCATTTGGAGCTTTTGATAGTTTTTTCTTTAATAATGCAATAGTTGTTTCATAGTCTAGTTGTCCGCTTTTTTCAAATCTAATAACTTCAGCTGCATCAATAAATTCATAGCCAAGAAGTTTTGATAATATAATACCGCTCATATACTCCCCACGGCTTGCTGCATATTCCTTTGAAGCATTTGTAGATATTGTATCCTTAATTTCCTTTAAATAAGGTGTCATGTCAAGGTCAAGGTCTAGTTCTTTTACAATATCTAGACATCTATTTTCAATTATAGAGAAAACATCATCAAATGGTTTGTTGTTTTCAGCATGAGTACCGCAAAGTAATAAAAGATCTGTTATCTTCGTATCATCAGAACTTCTTTTACCAAAAGCTGATGGTACCACATACTTTCTATCCTTATCCATTTGTATAATATTATAAACCTTCTTAAATTGTTCAGAGTTTGCAAGAGATGATCCTCCAAACTTAGCCACTTTTACTGCCATATTTTAGCCCCCCTAAATGTTCGCAATACAAATACATATGTTTTCATATTAAAGACTTGTTAATTAATATTAACATATAAAATAGGCTGAATCAAGTCTTTTGTATATGTAATAATTTTTTCCCAATGTAATTATATTTAGCATATAGATATTTAAAGACTATAATACAAAATCTCTGTAGAATATTAACTCTACAGAGATTTATCTAGAACTTAATATATGAGTTTCCGTCCATTGGTATCAAAATCTGTAGGAGAGAGTTATTACTTGATTCACCAACAAAGTATATTGTATATGCATTTGATGCCTTTAAGTGAGTATTTGGAACAGAGAGAATAACAGAATTACTATCTTCAGGTTTAAATTGAAAGCTATATACACCTGGAGGAATCTCTATATAGTTTGTGTATTCTCCAAAATTTACACCTTTAAAAAGTTGCTTACCGTTTTTTAGGTAAGTATCTATAGAATTAGATCTTGGAGAAAGATTAGAGAATCTAACAAGAGCTTTATTTTCAACTACCTTTCTAGTGTTATCAGGGACTACAAATAACTTTAAGTCAGATAAATTATCTCCTATTACAAGAGTTAAGATAGAGTAGGGCGGTATTTTTACATTTGTATTTAAAGTGGTAACAGACATATTCCCTGATGGATAGATTTTAATATTATAATTTCCAGGGATGACTTTTAAGTATGATGTGAAATCTTTGTAATTAAGATTTTTTGCAATAAGTCCTCCGTTGGCTACAATATCTACAGATGGAGCATCAGGTGAAGCATGTAAAATTCGGATGTAAGAAATAGGAACTTTGTTATTTTGTGATATATTTTCTAAATTATCAATTCTTTTTTCCATGTGCACACCTTTCTAAAATATTATAACTGTATAATTATATGATAGGAAGTTTAGGATTGTTCTGAAAGTTATTAGTTGGTATTAAAAGTTATAATACTAATACTTTAGTTAAGAGATTTTATATTTTTTATTTTATATTGAATATTATTGTCTTTGTATGATACAGAGTTCATTTTTACCTCATATAAATTAATTTTTGAGTTTTCTCCATAGGGCATAGTTCTAATTTGATAAGTACACTCACTAGGGATATTATTTTTATATTTTACATTTAATAAAAGTGCATCTAGAAGTTCTCCTTTTTCTAAGTTAGTTAATAAATTAGAGTCGGATGAAATAACTTCAATATTATCTTCACTTATAAAGGAGGCAAGAGAGTTTAAGGTATTCTTACCAAGACTTATATAGTCAAGATTATAGGTGCTGAGTGTATCATTATTGAGGGTGTAATATGAAAAGTCTATATCTGTTTTTAGCTTTTTACCTAGCATAATTATAGGAGTGCCATTATGTATTGCTGAAGCAAAAACATTATATTTTCCAGATATGAGCCTTATAAATTCTTTGTTTTGTTTTGAATATGTATAAACATGAATAATAGATTCACTTTTATCAGAACTTTGAATTATTATCTCTTGGGCATTATCATTATTTATATCTTTACATTCTATAGACATAGGCCAAGATTTGTCATTGTATCCTAAGGTTTTAAGTAAAGGGTCCGGCTCTAAATTAAAGCCGTCCCCTTTTTTTGTTTGAACATTTACAGTATAGTTATTATCTTTGTTAGTAGATATGTATAGAGTGTCGAGTTTCTTGTCCCCATCTACATCTGCATGAACTGTTTGAACAGGATTAACATTTTTTATTGTTTCCTTACTTTTAAAAGAAATTAAAAGTATTAGAGATAGAATTAAAATAAATGCTATACTTAGAGTAAGAATGATGTGTTTTTTCTTAAGTATATAAACCTTAAGTTTCATAATATCACCTCCACTAAATCTATATGTAGATAAATAAGAAAATATAAGCAAAAAATAAAAAAATATCTCTCCATTATGAAGAGATATTTTAAGTTACATATTAAACACAATTTGGGCAAATCCCATAAAAATATAGTTTGTGTTTTTGAATTTCATAATTAGTATGCTTTTTTGCTATTTCATCTACAAAAGAAAAATCTGCATCATCAATATCATCAACACATCTACACTTTGTACAAACAATATGAGGATGACAATCTGTACATGCATCGAATCGGAAGTTATCTTCGCCTACATTTATTTCTTGTACTAAATTCAAGTCAATAAGAGTTCTTAATGTCTTATATACAGTAGCAAGACTCATTGTAGGATAAGTTGTTTTTAAATTTTCATATATTGTTTCAGCAGAAGGATGAGATTTTGTAGACTTAAGATAGCCATAAATAGCATATCTTTGTGGAGTTAGTTTTAAGTTCTTCTCTTTAAAAATGCTGCTAAGATTTTCCATAGTAATCATTCCAATCTAATTTGTAATTATTATCTAGTAATAGTGTATTATAAGTTAATACAAATTGTCAATTAGTATTTTTGATTTCAGGGTATCTAAATACAACAAAGGTAATAAATATTAATGATATTGTAGCTATTGGAATTGTATAATCTTTTAAAAATCTTTTTATAGCTCTAATATCACGATAATAAGCAGTTATGAAATCAAGATTATAGCATTCATCAGCGATTAAAGATAGTATAAACTTACATGTATTATATGAACTGTTAAAGTTAAGTCCATTTGGTATATTATTTATCCCAAAGAGATATGCAGATTCTTCATGAATATAGTTATTAGTTGTACTTGATACAATTTTTAAGTCATTTTTAATCATAAAGTGATTTATAGTATTTGAAAAATCCTTTGAGTTTTTATGAACAGTAAGATTGAATTTGCTCGAGTTTCCAATATCATCTAATAACAAAAAGTCACCAGTAATATTTAGGTTTCTAAATACATCTAACCCGATTTTATCTATAGCCTTACCAGATATAAAAGCAAAGATTATAGTTCTGTCTGGATTTATTGTTTCCTGTAATTTTATTATTCTAGCAAACTCTAATAGTATTGAAGGCGTATAGGTATTAGCTTCAAATAAACTCCCTTTATTATCTCTAAACCTTGAAGGTAGATCACCATCATAAAAAGAAGCGATAATAAGGGGTTTGTATTTTTTGCTTGTTCCTTGAACTTTACCATAAACATTAGTAAGGGTTTGGCTTTTGATCTTCATTCCTGATTTTAGTCTTAATTTATATCCTTTTTTTATGAATGAGCTTAACTCATTATAGGTTTCGTTTGATACACAAAATTTTAATATTCCATTAGATGTTGGAGTATACTCTATATTAAATAAAGTAGACTTATCAATGATCTTTTCCTTAATATCAGGATATATTATGGCAGAAACACCAAGTGCTTCTAACTTTTCATCAAAGTTTTCTACGTTATAACTAGACATAGATTTGTAGTTATCAAGTAATAAAATACTTGGTACATCTTCTTTAAAGGTTGTGCTATTTAGTATTTGAGCATTTCCTTTTACATATTTTGATGAAAAAAGCCCACTAATATCTTCAATAAAGTCATCACCATGTTTGTAACTTCTTATAACATTATCATGCTTAGAAATTACTTGGATATAGGATTTTGTTTCCTCAAATGGTATGTCTCTAGAAAAGTTTTGTATATAGGACTTCTTTCCATCTATTTCAATTGGTTCTAGAGAAAAATTTTTAAGTTTTGAGGATATATAATCTGAAGTAATCTTTGTATATTCTTCCTCAGTAAAAGAAGAGAGCCAATTAGATTTTAGCTTTTCTATATTTTCTATTATATCCTTATAGGAAAAAACATCTGTTTTGAAGTTATTTCCAAGGTTTGAAATAAGTAAAACAAGAACTATAATACAAGTTAGGGTAGTATATACCATCCTACTATGTTTAGGATTCAACCTTATGCCCCCTTTAAAGTTATTATTATAAGTATATAATCATTAATTTCTTTTTAAACTTAAAAATATTTAAACCAGTCATATTGCATAAAAATACAATATGACTGGTCTTATAAGTCGTAAAGTTCAAGTCTTGCTTTTTGTACCTTCAAGTTTGATTCATCAAGAAGGTCTTTAAGTTCAAATATATCTCCATATTCAATTAGTTTATTAAACTTGTCTTGAATTGAAGTTGATTCTGAAATTTTTCCAAGTGAATATAGGTTGGTAATGTTATCTAAAACATCAGATATAATATTAGACTTTATTTCAAACATCGTTTGAGCGTCCATAATTTCTTCTTTTATTTGAGACATTTCCTGATCTAAAAGAAATGCAAGTTCAGCAGATTTTTTAAGTCTTTCCTTTATATGGGAAGGTATACTTTGTTTATACTTATAATTTAGAGAATGTTCAATAGTTGCCCAAAAATTCATCGCAAGCGTTCTAATTTGAATTTCAGCAAGTACCTCAACTTCTCCAAGTGTTGTTTGTACAGGATATCTTATTATAACGTGATAGCTTCTATAACCACTTTCTTTAAAGTTTTTCACATAGTCCTTCTCATAAACAACGGTTAAATCTTTTCCCTCACGCTGCTTAATTAAGTTAACCATGGTATAAATATCCTCAACGAATTGACACATAATCCTTATTCCTGCAATATCTTCTACTTCCTCTGATATTTTATTAAAAGGAATATTTAATTTTTTCGCCTTTTCTAATATACTTGATATTTCTTTTACTCTTCCTGTTACAAATTCTATTGGAGAGTAGGTGTTTTTGCTTCTAGTTTGCTTACGTATACTTTTAAACTTAATCTTAAGTTCTTCCACAGCTTGTTCATATGGTACTAAGAACTCTTTCCAATCTTTAACTAACATCTTCCCTCATCTCCTTTCGTAAAGTAATAGGGAATTTCGACAAAACAATAAGTACCAATAAGAATATATCACTTATTTAAAAAAAAGACAATAATTATTATCCATTATTTTACTATATATTTAGATGTATTAGTTTTTAAAATTTAGTTATTTTTATATAAATATTCATTGATAATGTAAGGGTTTATATAAAAAGGAAATAGACACAATCTTATAGAATATATAAGTTTATAAATGGAGGGGAAATGATGAAAAGCATTGAACTTTTTTTTGAATTAATGGATTATGAATTTTTGATATTAGTTGCACAGAGGAAAAATATTAAAATAAACGGATTTATGAATATTAAAAAGGCTCCTAAAAGTTTAATAAGAAATGTAATAAAAATGAATTTTAGTAATAAAAAAAAGTTTCAAGAATTACTCTATGAAATTTTTAATGAAAAATCTCAGAAGTATAAGGGAAAGAGTTTAGAAGAGTTTTTAAGTGAGCTTTACTTATCATCATGTAAAAATAAATATGGTATGTTTGAAACATTTGCAATATTTATGAATTTGTTTCCTGAGGATGCAGAGAGGTTATGTGAGAAAATAAGTATAAACATTGAAAGTGGTAAACATATTTTTTCTGGACTTCTTGTAAATGATGGAGATATTACAGAGGAAAACTGTTTATCTATAGTGGAAAAATATCTAAACATTGAGGATGAGATTAGTTTTCTTGAAAATAATGTAGAGTCTATAGAAGAACATCTTTTAAAACTTGGAAGAATTAGTGAATATACAAGAGTAAGAAGTATTATAAAAGATAAGTCCATAGTAGATATTTGTAGAGAGCTTGGGGATCTTTCAGAGTCATTTGATGAAAGTCTTTTATGGCTTGCTTTTATAAGTCTTAATATAGATTATATAAAAGGAGATCAGAATAAAGTAGGATTTTTTAATAAATTACTTTTTAATATCCTTCAACGTATAAATAAAGATTTATTAATGTTTAATGGAGAAAAAATAGATTGTTTAGAGGGAGAGTGCTTAAATAAAAATAATGAAATAGCCTTATTAAATAAAAATATTAATAGTCTAAAGGAGGAAATATCTAGGTTTGAAATGATATTAAAAGGCTATGAAGAAAATATTAAGAGTTTAGAATATAAAATTATGAAAAATGAAAGTTTCAATTTAAATGAATATAATCCAGATATTATAATTATAACCAATTATGTACCAGATAGGATAATGGATTCTATTGGTAATTATAAAATAATCCCACCTGATTTTATAGAGACTTTTTCAAACTATTTTTCAAATTTTAAAGGAGTTGTGTTTATTGATAGAGGATCAATAGATAGTACTAAAAATTTATTAATATTAGAAGATTATCTTATAGCGTTAAAATTGAAAAAGATAACGATATTTTCTAAAAGTATAGAAGAGCTTACTCAAAATATAATTATCAGTAAGTTTACTATGGAGGGGTAGTAATGCAAAGAATTTTCAAAGAAGAGGATATTAGGTCAATTGAGGAATGTTATTTATTAGGATATCTTGCGATAGAAGAAAAAGTATTTCCCAGTATAGGTGAGGATCAAAGTTGTATAACGTATTTAAGGAAGAATCCTCAATATATATTATTTTATATTAAAGCAATGTCAAGTATACCGAAAAACTTATATGATATTCCTGGACCTTTTGAAAATAACATGTTCGTAGGATTTGAAAAGGGAATAGAAGGAATTGGAATGCCCCTTGAATATTGGGATCTTGAAATAAAGGAAAAAAAGGAATATATATATGAAAAATTAAAGAATAAGCTTGTATTATTTACACCTTATCTTAAAAAGGAAGAGAAGCTAGGAAAAGTTGAAATTTATTATAGGAATTTAGTTGTAAGAGATGTAGAGGACTTAAACAATTATAGGGGACACACCTTTGTTCCTATTCCGTCACCTATTGTTAGAGGATTCGAAGAGTTTGAAAGAGCAATTATGAGACAAGATCCAATCAGATTTGAAAACTATAGTAAGTATATGGATGATCCAGAATTTATAATATGTGATGATTATATCTATTATAATTTAAATTGGGGAAGAACATTAGATGATAAAAGAATGCTTCAAGGAATAGGTGAAATTAAAAAAATTGAGATACCAGATCACTTCAGAAAAAATATTGTATATAAAGTAAATGACAACTTACTTTTTTTAACTAAGGAATACATTGATGGGGAGTTGAAAGAATACTTCAAAAATGGAGAACACGTCTTAAAAAATTCAGAGGAAAAATTAGACTATAAAATAATAAAAAGTGAATATGAATTTTTAAAAAGATTTAAATATAATCTTACAAATACAGGTCTTTTTTACAAAGAAGAAGATATTTATAATTTTCATATATCGCTTAAGACAAATCCTTTAACAATTATTAGTGGAATGTCTGGAATAGGGAAGACTAGTCTTGCAATTTCATATGCAAAGGCTCTTGGACTTGAAGATAAAAATTATATAGTAGTACCTATTAGTCCTTCATATACAGAGCCATCTGATATAATAGGATACTTAAATACATCAAAGGATGAATATATACCGTCAGAAACAGGGGTTGTAGATTTATTAAGAACTGCACAGGAAAATACCGATGAAGTTTTTATGATTATATTTGATGAAATGAACTTAAGTCAGGTAGAGTATTGGTTTAGTCCATTTATTTCAATACTTGAAATGGAAAAAGAAGAAAGAAATTTAATCCTATATAACAAAAATTCAAAATGCAAAAATTCCAGTGATTATCCAGCATCCATCAAAATAGGTAAGAATGTTGTATTTGTTGGTACTGTTAATATAGATGAAACAACTAAGGAGTTTTCAGATAGACTTTTAGATAGGGCAAATCTTATTAATCCTAAAAAGATTTCATTTATTGAAATGAAAAATATATTAGAATCCTATAGGGGAAAGACTTTAGAGAATTTAGATGAAAAATACTATTTAAACTTTAAATTTTGGAGAAGAGATTGTACATCTCCTTTAGACATATTTAGGGAAAATGAGCTTAAATTATTAGATGATATACATAATGCAATTAATGCAATAGATAGGCAAAAGGGTATATCCTATAGAACTTTGTATAATATGGCATCCTATATATTTAACATACCAGAAACTGAAAAGGGAGAGTTGCTTTTATCGAGAGAAAAATCATTTGATATACAAATTAAGCAAAGAATTTTAACAAAAGTAAAAGGGCATCAGGAGCAATATGGAAAGCTTATTGGAAATATAGAAAAGGGTCATATAAATCATGGAGAGATTTATAAAATATTAATAGAGGAAAATTATAAAGGAATATCAGATTTTAAAATATCAATTGATGAATTAAAGCGAAAAGCCGAGGAGATGTATTATAATGGATACACTTTATAGTAAGAGTATTAAAGTACGATTTATAATTCAGAACTTTGGAAAAGAATATGTTCAAGAAGTTACTAAGTTTCATAAAGATTTATGGAGCATAGATGATATTGAAGTTGTGATAAAGGAATGTTCAAAGGTTTATATAGAATTTGAGGCAAATGATGAAAGGGCAACTTTACTTGTAGAAAATGTATTTCAAGAGGATGGAGAAGCATTTATACTTTTTCCAGGCCAAAGTAAAATGTTATTTGAACTTGACAATAATTATTCTATGCTTATTCCAGGAAGCTATATTGTTAAGTTAACTTTAAATAATGGAAAGTATTATTCTATGTTTGAAATTGTTCCTAGACACATAAATGATATTCAGCTTAAGAACTTAAGGGATTTTGTAAATACACAGATCAGTAATCTATCTTATAATATGGGTTCAAAATTACATAGGAGTAATTCTTCTGTAGTTAATGACTATATGAGTATATTAAAACAGTATAACGAATTTCATAGTTTATTAAAATATAATTTGAGCAGTATAATGAAAAATCCTTATTTTACTTTAGATAGGAATTATATAAAAAGTGGTAAACATCAAAGGATAGATAGAAAGGTTGAATATTTAAATTCTAAAGGGAACAAAAATGATGAATATAGTTATAAGAAGGTTAAGGATTTCCGTAATAAGCAAAATATTATTATAAAAAGTATTGCTACGAAAATGTTGATTAGTATTTCTGATATCGAAGAGAAGTTAACCTATGCATATGAACAAAATAAAATAGAAGAAGTGGCAGTAAGAAAAGAATCAGAATTTAAAAAAAGCAATATTGAAAAAGTTAAAGGAGTAAGTTTTGATACAAAAGAGATAGAGAAAAGAATAAAATCCTATGATCAAACTTGTTTATCCCTAGGAAGTGTAAAAAAAAGAAGAGATGATCTAAAATATATAATGAGAGTATTAAAAGGTGCAAAAACAACCCTTGCATCTTTTATAAAAAGTACATATATAAAGGAAGTACCTACTATTCATAATATTAATTATAAAAGTGTTAGGATGGAAGATAATAGATATAAGTCTATACTAAAAATATATAATAAAATTTATTTAAGTAAGGAAAAAAAATCTATTAGTTATAAGCCATCTGAGCTTCTATATGAGTATTTTGTATTTCTTGTTGTTGTTAAGGTATTTAAAGATATTGGAATGAGTCTTTCAAATTGTGACTTTAAGGATATAAGCGAGTGTAATTTTTTAGATAAGATTCCAAAGGGATGCTTAGCTAGATTTATAAATGGTGAAAAGGAAGTTAGGGTGTGGTATGAAAAGGAAGTTCTATCAATGCCTAGTGAAAGTTTAGAAACAGGAAATGGATTTTATACTCATGCTCCAAATAGACTGCCTGATATTAGAGTGGATTATTTAGAAAATAATAGTCTAAAAGATTCTATAATAATTGAATCTAAGTATAGAAGATATTCTTATCTTTGGAGTGATCTTTATAATACTAATACAATGATTCAAATAAAAAACTATAAAACAACAATTAAATATATCTTTGATAATAATAGAAAACCTATTTATCCAATTAAAAAGATTATAGTTGTATATCCAGGACAAGAAGATATTGATAGAGTTATTAGTAAAGAATGGGGAGATTATACATTTTTACAATTAAAGCCTGATGAAAGTGGAGAAATCTATGGATTTAAGGATTTGGAAAATATGTTAATAAGTAAACTAATATAGAGGTATCCTTAAAGGTAAAAGTTTTGCCTTTAAGGATACCTATTTCTTTAAAATCTTTATTGAATGATTCTTTGTATAGGGGTATCATTGTATTATAAACATTATTATTCAAGGAGATAATCTACGATATATATCAGGAATAGTAAATAGTTTAGTAAGTTAGTCTTGGAGGGTACTAACATGAGTTTAAAGGCAAAGGTATGTTTAAGCATAATATTTGGAATGCTTTTTCTTGTAGGATGTTCAATTAAAGAAGAAAATTCATTAGGCAGCACAAATAAGGTTAAGAATAGTCAAAGTAATAAAGTTGATGTAAATAGTACAAATAAAGATTCTAATGAACAATCGCTTAAAATTATAAAAGAATACTTTAGAGCAATGGAGAATCATGATGTACCTAATATGAGAAACTTATTTTTTAATAAATTATCTAATTTACCTGAGAATTTTAACGTAGACTATGTAAAAAGTATTACAATTAACAATATAATGGAAACTGATTATAATGATGATAAAATAAAAGTTTATGTTGATTATATTAAAAGTGAGTATGGTGTAGATGAACACAGTATAAAGATATTTAAGATTAGTTTTAATATAAATATTAATAAAGGATATAGTGAAGAATTTGGAGGAGAAAACTCACAAAAGTTTGCACTGATTAGGGATTTGAAAACAGGAAAATGGCTAATATGTGAAGTGTTTAGATAAAAAAGGTACCTTTAGGTACCTTTTTTAGTTACATTCTTTCTACAGTATCTATTCCTAGAAGAGAAAGACCATTTTTAATTACTATAGTTGTAGCTACAACTAGATTTAATCTTGCCATTTTAAGTGAATCATCTTCAAGATTCATAATTGAGCAGTGATTATAAAATTTATTAAATGCCTTTGCAACATCTATTATATATCTTGTAATAATTGATGGCTCATACTTTTCGATAGAAAGAAGAAGAGTTTCATTAAACCTTGAAATAAGCTTTGTAAGTTCAAACTCCTCTGTAGTATTTAGTTTTGTGTAATCAGCAGTAGAGGAAAAATCACCAGCTTTTTTAAGAATACTTTTACCTCTAGCATAGGTATATTGTACATATGGTGCAGTTTCTCCATCAAAGTTTAATATGTCTTTCCAGTCAAATGATAAATCTCTTTCCCTATTGTTTTTTAGGTATGTAAATATTACTGAACCTATTCCGATTTTTTTGGCAACATCTTCTTTGTTATCAAGTGCTGGATTTTTTTCATTAATAAGTTCAAGTGAACGTGATATAGATTCACTTAAAAGTTCTTCTAATAAAACAACATCACCTTTTCTAGTTGCAAGCTTCTTATTTCCAATTCTTACAGTACCAAAACCAACATGTACACAGTCGTTAGCCCATTCTTTACCCATTTTTTTAAGAGTTGAGAATATTTGATTAAAATGTAATGATTGAGGTGTACCAACTACATAAATATTTTTATAAAAATCATATGTTTTTTGTCTGTATGTAGCAGCAGCTAGATCTCTTGTTGCATATATAGTTGCTCCGTCTGACTTCATTATCATACATGGTGGTATATTAAATTCATCGAGTTCAACAACTAAGGCACCTTTGCTTTCAACTAAAATACCTTTATCTTTTATTTCTGAAACGACAGATTCCATCTTATCACTGTAGAAGCTTTCACCTGCAAGTGAATCGAATTTAATGTTTAGTAAATCGTAAACTCTATTAAACTCAACAAGACTTACATCTTTTATCCTTTGCCAAAGCTTAACTTCCTTTTCACAACCATCTTCAAGGTTTTTAAAGTGTGCTCTTGCTAGGTCCTCAAGTGAAGGGTCTTTTTCTGCTTCATCATGAAATTTAATGTATATTCTAAGAAGCTCCTTAATTGGTTCATTTTCTAGAGCCTTTTCATCAACCCATCTTTCATATGCAACAATAAGTTTACCAAATTGAGTTCCCCAGTCCCCTAAGTGATTTATACCTATAGTGTTGTATCCTGCAAAGGAAAGGATTTTGTAAAGTGAATTTCCAATAGCAGTTGAACAAAGATGTCCTACATGGAAAGGTTTTGCAATATTAGGGGATGAATATTCAACAATAACATTTTTATTATCACCTATATTACATGAACCATATTTTTCTTTTTCAGAAATAACCTTCTCTATAACTTCCTTGGAGAAATTGCCCTTTGCAATAAAAAAGTTAAGATATCCACCAAGTGATTCTATTCTTTCAACACAATCAATATTAAGTGTAGACTTAAGTTCTTCAGCTATTAAATTTGGAGCTTTTTTCATAGTTTTAGCTAATCTAAAACAAGGAAAAGCAAAGTCACCCATGTCACTTTTAGGTGGAATTTCAATAAAGCCTTCAATTTCTTCAAGATTAAGACCTGTTTTTTCGCTAAGATTTTTTGCTAATATATTTTTGTAATCCATATTTAAACCTCCTGATAGTTCTTGGTAAATTTCATTATTAAACACAAAAAACCCCATCTCTTATATCAAGAGACGGAGAATATCCGCGGTACCACTCTAGTTAGTACAAAAGTACTCACTTTAGCCTTTGTAACCTAAGGCAAAGGTCAAACCATACTAAATTCCGGTAGAATCTCAAAGGTTCTATTCCCTAAAGAATACATTATAAGGCTTACACCATCCCTTACTCGCTACAAAGTATTTCTTAAGGTACTTATCCTTTTCATTGACTATAATCTATCTTTTGTAATAATTCTATCAAATAATAATTCTATGTCAAGTATAAGTATTATTTTAAGAACTTGAATCAGTATAAATGAATTGTATATATAATTAGGAAGGAAAAAATTATTTTAAAATATATAAGTCGAAATGTAGTATATTTATGGCATTTGATTAAAAAAAATATTAAAAAAAGTGTTAAAATTAACAATATAAAGTGGTTTTTATGGTATTATATAGTTAGCTATATAATAATATATAGACTATTGTAAATTTTTACATTAATTTGGAGGAGGTGTAGAACATTATAAAAGATAAAACAAAAAACAGAATACTATTTATTTTGCTATTTACTCTTGTTTTAAATACTTTAGGATTATTAGCTTCAATTAATAATGTTAATGCGGCAACTACAGATACACGTCCTAAAATGACAGGAGTAGAGATGGTAGAAAAATCTCCAGCTGCTGGAGTATATCCTACTTTAAGGCTTAGTTCAACAGGATGTGCTGCAGTACAGTATAGTGTTTATCTGTACTCACCAACTAAAAAGATATGGGAAAATGTATCAGGAGGATATACTACCTCTGTAGCAGGAAATGGAACCTATACTTTAAAACTTACAAAGCCTTTACATAGTGGAGAAAATAGCTTTAGTGTTTGGGTTAAAAAGTCAGGGAGTACCCCTATAAACAGTGGGGGATATGATGATTTTCAAAGTTATAGGGTAACGGTAAATGCTTCTTCAACTTCTGAGATTATTCCAGAAATTAAATCAGCTAGTATTTTATCTACAGAGCAAAAGGCTGGTATATATCCAAGTTTAAGAGTGACATCTACTGGAGATACTAAGGTTCAGTATAGAGTGTATTTATACTCTCCAGTTAGTAAAATATGGGAAGATGTTACAGGAGGATATACTGCGCCTGTTGATTCTGCATCTACTACTAGTTTAAAGCTAAACAAACCCTTACATGAAGGCGAAAACAGCTTTAGCGTGTGGGTAAAAAGAGCAGATAGGGACCCTATAAATAAAGCAGGTTATGATAACTTTTTAAGTTATAGAGTAAGTGTAGGTACCTCTGATAATACAGAAGGTGAAGCTCTTCTACCAACAGTTAAATCTGCAACTATATCGGCTACTCAGCAAAAGGTTGGAATAAAGCCAATAATAAGCTTAACTTCAACTGGAAGTGAAAATGTACAATATAGGGTATATTTATATTCACCAACTAAAAAGATATGGGAAGATGTATCAGGTGGATATACTGGGGCGGTAAGTCCGTCAAGTACATATAATCTTCAGTCTAATATAGCATTACATGAAGGTGAGAATAGCTTTAGCATATGGGTAAAAAGAGCAGGTAAAGTTCCTGCAAACAGTGCAGGTTATGATAACTTTTTAAGTTATAGAATTAATGCAGGCACTTCTGATAATACAGAAGGTGAAGCTCTTCTACCAACAGTTAAATCTGCAACTATATCGGCTACTCAGCAAAAGGTTGGAATAAAGCCAATAATAAGCTTAACTTCAACTGGAAGTGAAAATGTGCAATATAGAGTATTTTTATATTCATCAACTAAAAAGATATGGGAAGATATATCAAATGGATACACTGAAGCAGTAAATCCATCAAGTATATATAATCTTCAGTCTAATATAGCACTGCAAAAAGGTGAAAGCAGTTTTAGTATCTGGGTTAAAAGAGCAGGAAAAACACCTGTTAACAAAGAAGGTTATGATAATTTCTTAAGCTATAGGATTAATGTAACTAGTGAAAGTAATACAATACCAGAGATAACTAGCGTAAATGTAGATAGTTCAGGAATAAAGCTAGGAGGATATCCAGGTGTAACTCTAAAGTCAAGTGCAGATGTAAATGTACAATATAGAATATATTTATACTCACAAAGTAAAGGAATATGGGAAGATGTTTCAAATGGATATACTGAATCTGTAGATCCAAGTACGCCGACTACAGTAAAAATAACTAAACCATTACAACCAGGAAGCAATACCTTTAGTATATGGGTGAAAAGAGCGGGATATTCTCCTATTGACCCAGGTGGATATGATTCCTATGTGCACGATATTTCAAATGTAACTGTTAATGCTGATAAAACTCCTAAGATATCAGAAGCGACAGTTAATTCTGCTAAAGTCAACGAAGGAACAATACCAGAATTAACAGTTAGCGCAAGTGCCGGTGATGGAAGTAACATAAGTTATAAGGCGTTTATGTTTTCGAATAGCAAAGGTCAATGGGTAAGTTCATCGGAGTATACTGATCCTATTAAAAGTGGAGAAAAGACAACAATTAGCCTTAGTACTCCACTAGAATCAGGTACGAATAAAGTACTTCTATGGGCTAAAAGGGCATGGATTTCAGGTGAAGTATATGAAGACTACAAAATAGTAAATATAGATGCTATAAGACCTGCACCTTTAAAAAAGAAAATAATTGTTGACCCAGGACATGGAGGAAAAGATCCAGGAGCACTATCTGCAAGTGGGACAAGGGAAAGAGATATAGCTTTAAGTGTTGGACTAAAATTAGGATCAATTTTACAGTCAACTGGATACGAAGTTCTCTATACAAGAACACAAAATGATGTAGTCAGTTGGAATAGCTTAGTTCAATCAGAATCTTTAGCATATAGAACAAACTTTGCAAATTCAAATGGAGCAGATTTATTTGTATCTATTCATTGTAATGCTGGAGGGGGTACAGGAACAGAGACATTCTATAGTAAGAATTATGTAAGTAAAGATCAGGCTCTTGCAACCTCTATACAGCAGGAACTTGTTGCCTCTATAGGACTTTACAATAGAGGTGCTAAACCAGGAAGTTTATATGTATTGAATAATACAAAAATGCCAGCATCATTAGTTGAGTTAGCATTTATTGATACTTTAAGCGATGAAGCTAAACTGAAAGATCCTGTTTTTCAACAAAAAGCGGCAAATGGTATAGCAAATGGTATAGCTAAGTATTGGAATAGGTAGAAAGATGACGAAAACAGTCTTTAAAATATTTTAAAGACTGTTTTTGTTTTTGAAGGAATAAAAATAAAAAAATTTAATAAGTAAAATTAAGGTAAAGTATCTAAAATATGTGCTAAAGAAATGGACGTGCCATTGACAAAAATAAAAAATTTTTATATACTTTGGTTATCAAATTATTTGATAGTCAAATTATTACATGATGAAAATTTATGGTGGTGCTATGGAAAATAAACAAAAAGTGATTAACGATTTATTAGTAGATATTTTTAATGACATACTTATTATAGAACAAAAAACTATATCTTATGGAGAGTATAAAGATATTTCTGTTACGGAAATTCATACAATAGAGGCTATAGGAATAAGTAATTTAAAGTCTATGTCAGAGATAGCTGCAGAGCTTAACATTACTGTAGGTACACTAACAACTGCCATTAATAACCTTGTAAAGAAGGGCTATGTCGAAAGACAAAAATCAGAAAGTGATAGAAGAGTGGTTAAAATTTCACTTACAAAAAAGGGAAAATTAGTACATAGACTACATGAAATGTTTCATTGTGATATGGTAATGTCAAGTATTCAAGGACTTACAGAACATGAAATTGATGTATTAGTAAGATCCCTAGATAAACTAAATAATTTCTTTAGAGACAAATATAAAATATCAAAATAGCTTCTAGGGAGGATTTAAATATGAAGGGGATAAAATTTATAGGGACAGGATCCTATTTACCTGAGAAAACTATTTCAAACGACGACTTATCTAAAATTATGGATACAAATGATGAGTGGATACGTCAAAGAACGGGTATAGGACAAAGAAGGATGGCAATAGAAGAGGGATGTGTGGATCTTGCAACTAAAGCAGCTATATCTGCATTAGAGAATGCAAAGCTTAAGCCAGAAGATATAGATGTATTAATCGTGGCTACATGTACTCCTGATAATTATTGTCCTTCTGTTGCGTGCATGGTTCAAGAAAAGTTACTTGCTGTTAATGCAGTTGCATTTGATATATCAGCGGCATGTACAGGATTTATATTTGCACTTAAAACAGCAGAGAGCTTACTTAAATCTAGCGAATATAAAAATGCTTTAGTCATAGGATCAGAAGTTATGACTAAGCTTATAAATTTTGAAAACAGAAATACAGCGGTTTTATTTGGAGATGGGGCAGGTGCTGCTGTTATTTCTAAGAATGATTTTGAAAATGGAATAAAGGATATATATATAAAGACAGATGGAAGTGGAGCAGGTTTAATAACTATGCCAGCTTTAGGTTCCATTAAAGATGCTAATTTTGAAGATAAAGAATTTACATATGTTTCGGATAATACAAGGGATATCTTCATGGAAGGTAGAGAGGTATTCAAATTTGCTACGACAATAATGGTATCTATGGTAAAAGATATATTAGAGAAACATAATTTGGATATATCTGACATAAAATATGTGGTTCCACATCAGGCTAATATTAGAATTATTGACTATGCAGCAAAAAAACTTAAGGTTAGTAGTGATGTTTTTTATACTAATATGGAGGAGTATGCTAATACTTCAGCTGCAAGTATACCTATTGCATTACATGAGATGAACGCAAAAGGGTTACTTAGTAAGGGAGATAATATTATCCTTTTAGGTTTTGGTGGCGGATTAACCTTTGGATCTGCACTTATTACATGGTAGAATTCTCTCGATATATATAATGTGAAAATCTTAGAATATAAAAAACTATTAAAATAATAAAAGTTAGAATTTTAGGAGGAGTATAAATGTTTGAAAATAAGTTTACCCAGATGCTAGGAATAAAGTATCCTATTATACAAGGTGGAATGGCCTGGATAGCAGATTCATCACTTGCATCAGCAGTTTCAAATGCAGGAGGTCTGGGACTAATTACAGGATATGCTTCTCTAGACTGGATAAGAGATGAAATAAGAAAAACAAAGGCATCGACAAATAATCCTTTCGGAGTAAATATAATGCTTATGCATCCAGAAGTAGATAAGATAGCAGAGCTTGTTTGTGAAGAAGGAGTTAAGGTAGTTACAACTGGTGCAGGAACACCAGGTAAGTATATGGAGATGTGGAAAAGTCATGGAATAAAGGTTTTAGCTGTTGTTCCATCAGTGGCTCTTGCTAAAAGACTTGAAAGAGCTGGAGTAGATGCAATTATTGCTGAAGGTTGTGAAGCAGGTGGGCATATTGGACAATTAACTACAATGGCTTTAGTGCCACAGGTAGCAGATGCTGTTAATATACCTGTAATTGCTGCAGGGGGCATTGGTGACGGAAGAGGAATAGCATCATCCTTTATGCTTGGGGCACAAGGAGTGCAAGTAGGAACTAGATTTCTTGTTTCTAATGAATGCACTGTTCATGAAAATTATAAGGACAAAGTAATATCTGCAAAGGATATAGATACTGATGTTACAGGAAGAGATACAGGACATCCAGTTAGAGTAATTAGAAATAAACTATCAAGAAAATTTTTACAGCTTGAGAAGGAAAAAGCTAGTGCTGAAGAGTATGATGCTATAGGAACAGGAGCATATAAAAAAGCTATATTTGATGGTGATGTAGAATATGGTTCAGTTATGGCAGGACAAATATCAGGACTTATAAGTAAAAAGCAAAGCTGCAAGGAAATAATTGAAGAAATGTTTAATGAGGCTGAAGTATTACTTAAGAAGGGAACAGGTGTATTTAATGAGTAAAATAGGTTTTCTTTTCTCAGGCCAAGGTGCACAATACGTTGGTATGGGACAAGAACTATATAATAATTACATAGAAGTTAAAGAGGCTTTTGACAATGCTGAAAGTATCCTAGGATATTCTTTAAAGGATGTTTGTTTCAATGGACCTAAGGAAGTTTTAAATAGAACTGATGTAACTCAACCAGCAATATTTACATTAAGTGCAGGAATAGCAAATATATTGAAGAATAAAGGAATAAAGGCAGATGTTACATGTGGACTAAGTCTTGGAGAGTATTCAGCTCTTTATTATGCTGAAGGTTTGAGTTTTGAAGATGGCTTAAAGCTATTAAAGATTAGAGGAGAAATAATGGCGAATGCCTATCCAGAAGGCAAGGGTGCTATGACAGCTGTAATAGGCCTTGATAAAGAAGTAATTAAAGAGTGTATTGATGAAGTAAAGGAATTTGGACTAGTAGAAATTGCAAATTTAAACTGTCCTGGACAAATTGTAGTAACGGGAGAAGTTTCAGGAATTGAAAAAGCAGAAGAGCTTTTTAAAGAGAGAAAGGCTATGAAAGTGGTAAGACTAGAGGTAAGTGGGCCATTCCATTCATCACTTTTAAAGGAAGCTAGTTTAAATCTTAAAAAGGAACTTGAAAAAGTTAACTTTAATAAGTTAAGTATTCCTGTACTTACAAATTATACAGGTGGTATACTAGAAGAGGCTGATATTGTAAGTACTTTAACGGGACAAATGTGTAGTACAGTTCATTTTGAAGATAATATAAGAAAAATGATAGAAATGGAAGTAGATACATTTATAGAATTAGGGCCTGGTAAAGCGCTAAGTGGTTTTATAAAAAGAGTGAACAGAAAAGCTAAGATATTAAACATTGAAAATGAAGATACTCTAAAAAATGTATTAGAGCATTTTGAAGGTTAAGGAGTGGTTTAAGTGATTTTAAAGGATAAAGTAGCATTAGTTACTGGAGGAAGTAGAGGAATCGGTAAGGCAATTGCACTGAAACTTGCGTCACTTGGTGCAAATATTGTTATAAATTATGAGAAAAATCAAGAGTCAGCTGATAATGTTATTAAAGAAGTAGAAAGCTTTGGAGTAAAAGGGCTTGCACTACAATGTAATGTTGCTGACTATAAAAGCTGTGAGGATATGGTTAAGAATATAGCAGAAGAGTTTGGTGCAGTTGATATTCTTGTGAATAATGCTGGAATAACAAGGGACAAACTTATTCTTAGAATGAATGATGAGGATTTTTCAGCTGTTTTAGATGTTAATCTAAAGGGAGCATTTAACTGTAGTAAACATGTTGCTTCTTTAATGCTTAAGAAAAAGATTAAGGGAAAAATAGTTAATATATCTTCAGTTGTTGGATTAATAGGTAATGTAGGTCAAGCTAATTATGCTGCTGCTAAAGCAGGATTAATTGGTATGACAAAATCTATGGCAAAGGAACTTGGAGGTAAGGAAATTTGCATCAATGCAGTTGCACCTGGATTTATAGAAACTGATATGACTAAGGTGTTAAGTGAAGCTGTAATAGAAAAGATGGAAAGTGCAATTCCAATGAAGAAATTTGGTAAGCCAGAGGATGTAGCTGAAATTGTAGCATTTTTAAGCACACCTTCTTCAAATTACATCACAGGTCAGGTTATTAACTGTGATGGTGGAATGGTAATGTAAGGAGGAAAACAGATGAAACGTAGAGTTGTAGTAACTGGAATGGGAGCCATAACTCCAATAGGGAATAATGTAGAGGAATTCTGGAAATCTGCAAAAAACGGAGTATGTGGTGTAGATTTTATTAAGGCTTTTGATACAGAAGATTCAAAGGTAAAACTTGCAGCGGAAGTTAAGGACTTTTCAGCTGATGGTTGTATAGATAAAAAAGAAGCAAAAAGAATGGGAAGATATACTCAATTTGCAGTTTGTGCTGCAGATGAAGCAGTAAAAGATTCAGGGATTAACCTTGATGAAATAGATAATTATAGATTTGGAGTTTCAGTAGGTTCAGGAATTGGTGGACTTGAAACTATGGAAAAAGAACATACTTCAATGACTAAAAGAGGTCTTGGAAAGGTGTCTCCTCTTACAATTCCTATAATGATTGCTAATATGGCAGCAGGGAATATAGCTATTAGATTTAATGCTAAGGGTCCTTGTACTTGTACTATAACTGCATGTGCAACAGGAACAGATTGTATAGGGGAAGCATTTAGAAACATAAAAAATGGTTATGTGGATTTAATGCTAGCTGGTGGTGCTGAGGCATCTATTACACCACTTGGAATTTCAGGTTTTACTGCATTAACTGCACTAAGTAAAAGTGAAGATCCAAAAAGAGCATCTATACCATTTGACAAGGAAAGAAATGGCTTTGTTATGGGTGAAGGTGCAGGGATGTTACTTCTTGAAGAATATGAACATGCAAAGAAAAGAGGAGCTAAAATCTATGCTGAGGTAGTTGGATATGGAATAACATGTGATGCTCACCATATAACTGCTCCATCACCAGATGGTGAAGGTGGCGCTAGGGCGATAGCACTTGCAATAGATGAAGCAAATATAAACAAAGAAGACGTTGATTATGTTAACGCACATGGAACAAGTACTGAACTAAATGATAAGTTTGAAACTATAGCTATAAAGACAGTTTTCGGTGAACATGCTAAGAATCTTTTAGTAAGTTCAACAAAATCAATGACTGGTCACTTACTTGGGGCTGCAGGGGCAGTTGAATCAATTGCTTGTATTAATGCACTTAGAGAGGGATTCATACCTCCAACAGTGGGACTTATAGTTCCTGATGAAGATTGTGACCTTGACTATGTTCCACAAACAGGAAGAGAAAAGAATATAAAATATGCAATGTCTAACTCTTTAGGTTTTGGTGGTCATAATTCAGTATTACTTTTTAAAAGGTGGGAGAACTAATGATAGATTACAGAGAAATAGAAAAGCTTATTAAGGCATTAGACGAAAGTAGTTTAACAAGTCTTCAAATCGCATATGAAGGTATTCAGATAAATATGGCTAAGGAAGCTAAAGAAAAAGTTGTATATGTAAATTCTTCAGATGTAACTGTAAAGGAACAAGCTGAAGTATGTACAAGTATTGCTACTGAAACTAAAGAAGTTAAAGTAGAAAAAAGAGATGAAAATATTAAAGCTATAAAGTCACCAATTGTTGGTACATTTTATGGTAAACCAGCACCAGATAAGGACGCTTATGTTACTGAGGGAAGTAGCGTGAAAAATGGTCAAGTTGTTTGTATAATTGAAGCAATGAAGCTTATGAACGAAGTTAAAAGTGAATTTAGTGGTGAAATAGTTAAGGTTTTAGTAAATGACGGTGACCTTATAGAATATGGACAAGAGATATTTCTTGTTAAGGAGAGCTAAAAATGGAAATGGGAATAAAAGAAATTCTTAATATCCTACCTCATAAATATCCTATGCTATTGATAGATAAGGTTGTTGATATTACACCAGGGGTTAGTGTAAAGGCTATTAAGAATGTTACTATAAATGAAGACTATTTTAATGGGCATTTTCCAGGTGAACCAGTAATGCCTGGAGTTCTTATGGTTGAAGCTATGGCACAAGCAGGCCTTGTAGTACTTTTATCTAAGGAAGAGTTTAAAGGAAAGCTTGGATTCTTTACTGGAGTTAAGGAAGCAAAGTTTAGAAGAAAAGTTGTTCCAGGAGATGTATTAGAAATAAATGTTGAACTTATAAAGCTTAGAAGTAGTTTTGGAGTTGCAAAAGGAATTATAACTGTTGAAGGTCAAAAAGCATGTGAAGCTGAGTTTTCATTTGCTATTGGCTAGGAGAAACTATTAGTGGGGGAGGATTCCCCCACTAAGTTTACGTAAATCCAGGGATAATGAAAGAGGTTTAAATATCCCAAAGGAGGAATATAGGTGTTTAAAAAGATATTAATCGCTAATAGAGGCGAAATTGCTGTTAGAATAATAAGAGCTTGTAGAGAAATGAATATAGAAACTGTAGCTGTGTACTCAGAGGCAGATAGAGAATCATTACATGTTGAGCTTGCAGATGAAGCAGTATGTATAGGCCCTGGGGATGTTAGAAAAAGCTATCTTAATGTAAATAACATATTAAGTGCTACAATACTAACAGGTGCAGAAGCTATTCATCCAGGGTTCGGTTTCTTATCTGAGAACAGTAAGTTTGCAAGAATTTGTGAAGAATGTAACATAAAGTTTATAGGTCCAGATTATGATGCCATAGATTCTATGGGGAATAAGTCTAATGCTATTGCTTTAATGAAAAAGCATAATGTACCTGTAGTACCAGGTTCAGAAGGAAGTCTTTCATGCTTTGATGAGTGCAAAGCTGTAGCTAAAGAAATTGGCTACCCTGTAATGATAAAAGCTGCCCATGGTGGTGGTGGACGTGGTATAAGAATAGTATGGGATCCTATTGAGCTTGAGAAGGAATTTTATAATGCTAAGGCTGAAGCACAAGCAGCATTCGGAAATGGTGAATTATATCTTGAAAAATATGTTGTAGAACCAAGACATATAGAAATTCAAATATTAGCTGATTCATTTGGTAATGTTGTTCATCTAGGGGAGAGAGATTGTTCTATTCAAAGAAGAAATCAAAAGGTTATTGAAGAAGCGCCATCTCCATCTTTATCAAAGATTCTTAGAAAGAAAATGGGAGAAGCTGCGGTTAATGCGGCAAAGGCAGTAGGATATAAAAATGCTGGTACTGTTGAGTTTTTAGTAGATAAGTTTGATAATTTTTACTTTATTGAAATGAACACTAGAATTCAAGTAGAACACGGTATTACTGAAATGATAACTGGAGTTGACATTGTAAAAGAGCAGCTTAAAATAGCAGCGGGTCTTCCACTTGAATTTAAGCAAAGAGATGTTGAAATAAAAGGTCATGCGATTGAATGTAGAATTAATGCTGAAGATCCCCAAAATGACTTTAGACCATCTCCAGGAAAAATAGAAAAATTATTTATGCCTGGGGGCCCTGGAATAAGAGTTGATAGTGGAGTTTATGAAGGATATACAATATCTCCATTTTATGATTCAATGATAGGGAAACTTATAACATACGGTAAGGATAGAGAAGAAGCTATCTCAAGAATGAGAAGAGCTCTTGGAGAGTTCGTTATTCAAGGAGTAGAGAATAATGTTGACTTCCAATATAGACTTATTAATGAAAAAGAATTTTTAGATGGAAAATATCATACCGGATTTATAAATAGTCTTTAATCCTTCTTAAAAAGGTTGGTGATTCATTTGTTTAAAGGATTATTTAAAAAGACAAAATATATTACTGTAGGTACTGTAGGTACAAAAGCAGAAGAAAAGAACCCTGAACTTGAAAAAGAAACTGAAACTGTTAATCAAAAACCAATTATACCAAATGGTATGTGGAGAAAATGTAATTCATGTAATCAAATTATATATAATGAAGATTTAAAGCAAAATCAAATGGTGTGTACTAATTGTTCAAATCATTTTAGATTAGGTGCAAAGGAAAGACTTGAAATAACTATTGATGAAGGAAGTTTTAAGGAATTAAACGAAGGTCTTAAAAGCAAAAACCCTCTAGAGTTTGAAGGGTATGATAACAAGCTTAGTAGTTTAAAGGAAAAACTTAATGTAAATGATGCTATAATCACAGGTTATTGTACGATAGGTTCTAATCCTTGTATAATTGGGATTATGGATGGTAACTTCATTATGGGTAGTATGGGAAGCGTAGTTGGAGAAAAACTTTCAAGAGCTTTTGAAATAGCAACTGATGAAAATCTTCCTGTAATTATTTTTACTGTATCAGGCGGAGCTAGAATGCAAGAGGGAATATTCTCACTAATGCAAATGGCTAAGGTAAGTGCTGCGGTATCAAGACATAGTGAAAAAGGTCTTTTATACACTGCTGTTTTAACAGACCCTACAACTGGAGGGGTAACTGCAAGTTTTGCTATGCAGGGAGATATTATTATAGCAGAAAAAGGAGCGCAAATTGGTTTTGCAGGTAGAAGAGTAATCGAGGATACTATTAGACAAAAACTACCTGAAGGTTTCCAAAGTGCAGAGTTCCTTTTAAAGCATGGATTTTTAGATATGGTTTGTCATAGACGTGATATAAGAAATGTTTTAATAGACATATTGAATATTCATTCTAAAAACTATAATTCTAAGGATGATGATGAAGTAATAAAATATGCTGCACCGAATAAGAGTAAGAAAAACTACAAGAAACAAGACCTAACTGCATACGAAAGAGTTCAAATAGCTAGAAGTCCTCAAAGGCCAACAACTAAAGATTTTGCGGATAAGTTATGTAGTAGTTTCTTAGAACTACATGGAGATAGATATTATTCTGATGATGAGGCAATAATTGGTGGGATAGGATTCCTTGGAGGAATTCCAGTAACTATTATAGGACATCAAAAGGGTAAAAATATAGAAGAAAATATAAGAAGAAACTTTGGTATGGCAAAGCCTGAGGGATATAGAAAAGCAATGAGACTTATGAAGCAAGCAGAAAAATTTAGAAGACCTGTAATATGCTTTGTAGATACTCCAGGTGCATACTGTGGAATAGAGGCTGAAGAAAGAGGACAAGGAGAGGCTATTGCAGAAAGCTTATTAGTACTTAGTAGTCTTAAAACACCTGTTATTTCACTAATTGTAGGTGAAGGTGGTAGCGGAGGTGCACTTGCACTTGCACTTGCTGATGAAGTATGGATGATGGAAAATGCAGTATATTCAGTTTTATCTCCAGAAGGGTTTGCAAGTATTCTATGGAAAGATGCTTCTCGTGCCGAGGAAGCTGCTGAAAAAATGAAAATCACTGCATCTAATTTAAAAGAATTCGGTATAATAGATAAAATAATCGAAGAGCCTATGGATGGTATTCACATAGATTTCGATGTAATTGCTGAAAATGTAAAAACTAAGCTTATTTCTACTATGTTAATGTATTTAGCAGTAGACGATAATAAACTTCTAAGTGATAGATACAATAAGTTTAAATCAATGGGAGTATTCGAAGAATAGTGTTCGATTAAAGATTATATTTATAAAAATTTTGAACACCTTATTTAGTATATAAATAAGGTGTTCCTTTCTGTTTCAAAATTTTACAAGTGTGTATGAAATTTGTAATGTAAAATTAAAATTAATTATCTAGACAGGAGAATTTAAATAATATAATATATCATTATGAAAAATTTATATATAGCAATAAATTATTAAACATGGAGGTACAAACATTGATAACAAAGGCTAATAAAAATAACTTACCTAAAATTATGGACGTACTAAAAGACACAATAATTAGCATGAATACTGAAGGATTGTATCAATGGAATGAAAATTATCCAAATGAAGAAATTATACTAAATGATATGGAAAAAGAAGAGTTATTTGTAAAGGTTGAAGATGAAACAATTAAAGGATTTATAGTTTTAAATGAACATGATGATAAAGGTTATGAAAATTTAGATTGGAAGTATGAGAAAGAAAAAAGTTTAATCATTCATAGATTATGTGTGTCCCCAAAGTATCAGGGTAATGGAGTTGCAAAGGAAATCATGGATTTTACAAATACTTTTGCAGCCTCTAAGGGTTACAAGGCAATAAGACTTGATACTGCGGTAGAAAATAAAAAAGCAATTAGATTTTACGAAAAGTTAGGATATGAGAAGGTTGGAGTATTATCAGCAAGAAGAGGAGAATATGTATGTTTTGAAAAAAATATACAATAAATAATAGAGTCTGTTTTTAGTATACTAAATTCAGACTCTACTTTTATTATTAATTTATTCACAGTGATACACAGGGGTATTAGGGGTTATTGTTAGAAATTTATATCCTTCTTTTTGATAATGTTCAATTATTAAGGGAAGTGCTTTTACGGAATTTTTATTGCTACCATTACAATGCATTAATAATATAGCTCCAGGAGCTTTCTTACATGATGGAATCTTTTTTAGAGAGTTTTTAAATAATTTGCAAGGTGGGGATTTAAGATTAACTGCATCCTCGGAGCTATGGGTCCAATCATATACTTTTAAATTATGTTTATTTAACTCATCTAAAAGTGAATCACTTAGTCTTTTGTGGCTTCCACCTGGAAAACGCAAAATAGTTGATTCTACACCAGTTATTTCTTTAAGTTCTTTTTGGCATTCTAACATTTCACCTATAAAAAACTCCTGATTCACGATATTTCCATTGTAAAGTTTAGAAAAATTATGTGTATAGCTATGAAGTCCTAGTGAATGTCCTTCATTATGAATCCTTTTTAAAACGCTCTCATTTCCTTTGAATTGTTCTCCAACAACAAAAAAGGTTGCTTTAACCTTATATGCTTGCAATATGTCTAACACATCTTCGGTAACTTTCTTCGAAGGACCGTCATCAAATGTTAAATATATTATCTTTTCATTAGTATTTTGAGAATAAGCGTAGGAATTTTTAGGGATAATTGAAATAAAGGATATTAACAATAGTAAACTTACACATAAAGATGCTATAATTTTTTTGCTTAGTAAACATCTCATAATCTGATAACCTCCTACTTGGGTATATAGATTATTATTTGTCAATAACCTCTTAATTATTAGGGGAAAAAAAATTAATTTTTGGAGTAATAGGAATAAATAAAAGAAGGATGTATTTTTATTACAATATATTTAATTTGTATTAGGGAGGATAGATAAATATGGGTATTGAAAATGACATCGGAAAAGTACTATGTGATAAAAACAAGACTATATCTATAGCAGAATCACTTACAGGAGGATTACTATGTGGTAAATTAGTAAATTTTCCTGGTATATCAAAGGTGTTACTTGAGGGTGTAGTTAGCTATAGTATAGAATCTAAAATAAAAAGACTTGGAGTAAAATCTAAAACGATAGAAGAGTTTTCAGATGTAAGTTCTGAAACTGCAATCGAAATGGCTAGGGGTATAGCAAAAACTTCTGGAAGTAACATAGGTATATCAACTACGGGAGTTGCAGGTCCTAGTGGAGAACCTTTAGGGCTTGTATATATAGGATTTTATATTGATGGAGATAGCAGTTTTATAGAAAAGAAGTTTTCTGGAGAAAGACAAGAAATTAGAAATAAGGCAGTAGAAGCTTCTTTAAAAGCACTTTATGACAAAATAAAAGGCATAGATTAATCTATGCCTTAGTTAAAACTACATTTTTTCAGGTTCAGCATATTCTACGCCGAAAGTATCTACTGTTACTGTCTTCATTTTTTGATCTTCAAGAGGCTTATCACTTCTATCTCTCTTAGAGTTTACAATTGCATCAACTGCTTCCATACCTTCTATAACTTTACCAAATGAAGCGTAGTCTCCATCAAGATGTGGTGAGTCTGAAGTCATTACGAAAAACTGTGATCCACCTGAATCCCTAACAAATGATCTTGCCATTGAAAGAACACCTCTTGTGTGTTTTAGGTCATTATTAAAGTTATTTGATTTAAATTCACCTTTAATTGAGTAACCTGGTCCACCCATACCTGTTCCATCAGGGTCTCCACCTTGTATCATAAACCCTGGAATAACTCTATGGAATATAACTCCATTATAGAATCCTTTATTAATAAGAGATATAAAGTTCTTAACAGTATTAGGAGCAACTTCAGGGTAAAGTTCAGCCTTAATTACATTACCATTTTCCATTTCTATTGTTACGATTGGATTTTGTGACATATGTATCATCCTTTCCTATGTAAATATATTTTTCATTAGTATTATATCAAAATTTATGATAAACATACAGATTAAAGTTATAAGTTATAAAATGTGAGTTATATACATTATAAAGAATTATTATAAAAAATTTCCATAATATATTACCTTAATTAAATGACTAAAATAATAAAGATGTTTTAGCAAGGGAAGTCTATATAAAGGATTTGAAATTTTTATAAAGAAATGATGTTTTATTTCTTGAATAAATATAATATTGAATGTATAATAGCAATGAGATAATGAATTAAGTGAGGAGATAAATATGGTAAAAGGTTTATTAAAAAAGGTAACAGTTGGAATTTTAAGTACAGTAATGATTTTTTCACTAGTATCATGCTCAAATTCTAAGGAAGCAGGGCAAAAGCCATCAGGAATAGTTGATAAGATAAAACAAAGTAAAAAAATAATTCTTGCAACAAATCCAGAGTTTCCTCCTTTTGAGTTCAGAACTGTAAAAAGCGGAAAAAGTGAAGTTGTTGGAGCAGATATAGCTCTTGCACAGGAAATAGCTAAGGATTTAGGAGTAAAGCTTGAAATAAAAAGCATGAACTTTGATGGTCTGCTTGAAGCGTTAAATGCTGGTAATATAGATATGGTTGTAGCGGGTATGACTCCTACAGATAAGAGAAGACAAAGTGTAGACTTCTCAGAACTATACTATAAAGATTCACCACAAACTTTATTAATTAGAAAAGAAAATGCAGGAAAGATTAAATCTGTAAATGACCTAAAGGGACTTACTGTAGGAGCTCAAAAGGGATCAATACAAGAAGAAATTGTTAAAAACGAATTTAAGGCTTCTAAGCCGAAAGCGGTTGCTAACATACCAAATCTTATACAAGAACTTAAAAACAAAAATATAGATGCCCTTGTTCTTGAAAAAGTAGTTGCTGAACAATGGATTAAGAAAACTGGAACAGATATTACAATGGCTCCATTTGAAGTAGGAGTTAACTACTCAGGTATTGCAGTTGCAATTAAAAAAGGTAACAAGGATTTAGTTGATTCTGTTAATAAAACTATTGCAAGAGTTGAAAAAGAAAATTTAATGCAAAAGTTTATTAAAGATGCGAATGCTTTAAACGAAAAGAAGTAATTGGAAAATAGTGGATATATCCACTATTTTCATTTTAAGGAGGGATTAAGTTGAGTTTAGACTTTAGTTTTCTTTCAGAGTACTATCCATTATATATATCAGGTACAAAGAACACTATTTTATTAGCGATATTTTCAGTTTTAATAGGTGCAATTATTGGAACAGGACTAGCATTAATGAAGCTTTCTAAAAGCAAAATATTAAAGAGTATTTCAGTAGCTTATATTGAATTTATAAGAGGTACTCCACTTTTAATTCAGTTGTCTATCTTTTATTATGCTATACTTCCAGCTTTAGGGGTTAATTCAAGGGGAGACACAATTTTCGGTGGAGATGTTATAGGTTTTATGGCTTGTATTATAGCTATTTCTCTTAATAGTGCTGCTTATGTTGCGGAAATTATAAGAGCGGGAATAGAATCTATAGACAATGGTCAAATGGAAGCAGCTAGAAGCTTGGGAATGAATAAGGTACAAGCTATGAGATATATTATTCTTCCACAGGCTATAAAAAATATACTTCCTGCACTTGGGAATGAATTTATAGTTGTTATTAAAGAATCCTCTATAGTTTCAGTTATAGGAATTCAAGAAATTATGTATAATGCTCAAACTATAACATCAGCAACATTCAGCCCATTCCCACCATTAATTGTAGCGGCAATTATTTACTTTGTATTAACATTTACTTTATCAAAGGCACTTGGTGTTTTGGAAAGGAGATTAAAGTAATGATTAAGGTTGAAAACTTACACAAGAAATTTGGAGATCTTCACGTACTAAAAGGGGTAGATGCTCACATAAAAAAAGGTGAAGTTGTAGTTGTTATTGGACCATCGGGTTCTGGGAAAAGCACTTTTTTAAGATGCTTAAATTTTTTAGAAGAGCCAACAGAAGGCGATGTTATTTTTGATGGAACATCTATAAAAAATGATATAAAGAATTTAGATAAATATAGACAGAAAATGGGTATGGTATTTCAACATTTTAATTTATTTCCGCACATGGATGTAATGGGGAATTTAACAATTGCCCCTAAAATGGTTAAGAAAAGTTTAGAAAGTGATGCTAAAAATACTGCATTAAACCTTTTATCAAGAGTAGGGCTTAAAGATAGAGCAAACTATTACCCTTCACAGTTGTCAGGTGGACAAAAACAAAGAATAGCTATTGCAAGGGCACTTGCTATGTCACCAGAAGTTATGCTATTTGATGAACCAACATCTGCACTTGATCCTGAAATGGTTGGAGAAGTTCTTGAGGTTATGAAGGAGCTTGCAAAGGAAGGTATGACAATGATCGTTGTTACCCATGAAATGGGATTTGCTAGAGAAGTTGCAGACAGAGTAATTTTCATGGATGATGGAAAAATACTTGAAGAGGGTACTCCAGAGGAAATTTTCAATAATCCAAAGGAAGTTAGAACAAGAGAATTTTTATCAAAGGTTATATAAATAAAAAAAGCTATAAGATACACTTTTGTATTTTATAGCTTTTTTTATATCTAATTATATATATATATATAATAAAAGACTTAATTAATTTGTAATTGCTTTGTTAATATTTAATTTTTATATGTTGATAATATAAATGTATAAAATAAATTCTTAAGGCTATAATATGAAAGATTAAACAAAAAAATAAATAACGTAAGCGTGAACTTACGTCATTTATTTTGAGTCATCATTTTTTAAAGTAATCTTCTTCCATGTGTAAAATCTGAACGATTCATAGGTACTTCCTTTACAACATCACCAGTTCTTGGTGCATGAATGTAATTACCATTTCCTGTGTATATCCCAACGTGATGTGTAGGACTACCAAAGAATACTAGGTCACCTGGTTGAAGACTTCCCTTTGAGCCAATGTATGTACCAGTTCCAGCTTGGGCACCAGATACACGTGGTAAACTTATACCGGCTGCATTTCTGAAAACATATGAAGTGAATCCTGAACAGTCAAATCCAGATGGAGTTGTTCCACCCCATACATATGGTGTTCCAAGGAATCTTCTTGCATAGTTTATTACTTCCTGTGCTGATGCGTCGCCATCACCTCTGCTTGGAACATCAACAGTTCCACCGCCATTACCTTTGCTTGTGCTTGGTTTACTTGGCTTATTGTCAGAAGTGTTAGATGTGCTAGAACTACTAGAATTATTAGAAGTACTAGGCTTTGACGAATTATTAGATGTGATTGAATTAGAAGTGTTAGATGTGCCTGAGTTAGACTCTACTAAAAGAGCTTGTGTTACTGCAGCTTGATATGCCTTTATATCTGCAGCATATGTTTGTGTTTTCGTCCTTAAATCAGCAATAACAGTATTCTGTTCTTTTTTCTTGTTACTTAGCGCTGCTACCTCTTTTTTACTTTCAGTTTGAAGAGCAACAAGACTAGCTTGTTCCTTTTCAAGTCCTTTTTTCTTATTTGCCAGCATAGTTTTTTGTGTATTTAATCCTTTTATAATTTGGTTATCAAATTCTATTAGTGTTTTAACAGTATCTACTCTTGAAATAAAGTCACTAAAGCTTGTAGCTTCAAGTACTACATCAACGTAGCTTGTTACACCATTTATGTATAGAGCTTCCATACGCTCTCCGAACAGCTTTTGCTCTTCGTTTATGTTTCTTGAGATAACCTTAATTTCTCCCTCAGTTTTAGTTATAGCGGACTTTGAAGCACTAATTTTTTTATTAGTATCATTAAGTTTTGCCATAGCATTTTCAATTTGAGAGTCAAGTTTTTCAACTTGAATTTCCAAAGATTCAACTTTTCTAACGGCTTCGTTATAAAGTTGTTTACTTTTGTTTAGCTGGCTTTTTGTTTGACTTAATGGAGCAGCAAAGGCTGTCCCCATTGTCATAAGAAGTAAAGAGGTCGTAGCAACTATTAACTTTTTCGTAAGTCTCAGTTTTATCACCCTCCTTCTACAGAAAATTATAACATTAATTAAGGTCAATTCAAAGACTAAAATAAGGAAATATATTTTTTTGTAAAATTAAGTTGACAAATTAAATAGAAAGAAATATAATGACATATGTTAAGCGGATGTGGCGGAATTGGCAGACGCGCTAGACTTAGGATCTAGTGTCAAGTACGTGGGGGTTCAAGTCCCTCCATCCGCACCATTTTGGCCCCTTGGTCAAGCGGTTAAGACACCACCCTTTCACGGTGGTAACAGGGGTTCGATTCCCCTAGGGGTCACCAGAATTAGATAATATAATTCATTTAGCAGGTTTACGCCTGCTTATTTTTTTATATTCTAAGTAATTATATATACATAAAGAGGAGATAATATAAGGAGATTAATCCTTAAATTGAATAGGAAAAGGGAGATGTAAAATGAGTAAAAACTTCTCAGACCTTGGAGTTAACAAGATTCTGTGTGAAAGACTAAAGAAAACAGGAATAGTAACACCAACTGAAGTACAAGAAAAAGTAATACCGCTAGGATTTGATAAAAAGGACATAGTAGTTGAGTCCCAAACTGGTACAGGTAAAACATTAGCGTTTTTACTTCCAATACTACAATCTATTAATATAAATAAGGATGAAATCCAATCCTTAATAATAACACCAACAAGGGAACTCGCGGCTCAGATAACTCAAGAAGTAGAAAAGCTTTCAAATGATGATTATAAGGTCCTTTCTATATTTGGAGGCCAAGATGTTGAAAGACAAATAAGAAAGCTTAAAAGTGAAAGTCATATAGTAGTTGGTACACCTGGTAGAATACTTTATCATGTTCAAAGAAAGACATTAGATTTATCTAGAGTAAGATTCCTAGTTATTGATGAAGCGGACCAAATGCTTAATATGGGGTTTATTGAAGAGCTTAATGAAGTAATAAAGAAAGTAAATCCAAATAGAAGAACAATGTTATTTTCTGCAACGGTTCCTAAAGGTATTAGAACTATTACACTAAAGCATATGAAAAGTCCTTCTACAATTAGAATTAAAAAGAAAGGTTTAGTTGTTGAAAATATATCTCAGATATCAGTTTCCATAGGTGAACTTAAAAAAGAAGAGGTTCTTGAAGCTGTTATTAATAAAGAGAAGCCTTTTATGTCAATTGTATTTTGTAAAAGTAAGGATAAGGTTAAAGAGGTATTTAATTATCTATTTAATAAAGGATATCTTTGCGATGAACTTCATGGGGATTTAACTCCTCAAAAAAGAAGAAAAGTTATGAAGGATTTAAAAGATTTAAAGATACAAGTACTTGTTGCTAGTGATATAGCATGTAGAGGTCTTGATGTTGAAGGTGTGACTCATATTATTAACTATGATATACCTAGAGAAGTAGATCTTTATGTACATAGAATTGGCAGAACAGGAAGAGCAGGCCAAGATGGAATTGCAATTACTTTAGTTGAACCTAAAGAGCAAAAGCACATGGATTTAATAGAAAAAAGTGTTAACACTAAGGTGAAGAAACTGTATGCAAGAGTAAACAATATGAAAGATGATAAAGGTGAAATAGTAATTAGCTAAAATAAATCCTAGGAAGTACCATAATATTAGTAGGTAACTTCTTAGGATTTTTTATTTTATGATAATTTTCATAACAACACATCCTAGCATATCTACCATAAAAAAACATAGAAATTTAAAGTAATATCTAGAAATATTAATATAATTCCTTTAAATAAGAGAGTATATCCTTCTTGTGTTTTTATATGATGATAAAATATATTTTGTCGCCGAGGTAATCAGCGACGAAGTTAGTTGAAACAAGCTTAGTAAAATAAATTATAAAATATGGTTGACATAATAAAAATTATATTTTATAATAATAAAGCACTTGGTCATTGAAAACTAAACAGTAACTATAGCGAGCGTACAATAATTTTGTGTGT